>JAENWZ010000182.1 GCA_016649795.1 Proteiniphilum sp.
GAAGGGCTTGAACTGGCAAAAGAATTGAACGAAGCGTTGAAAGGCAGAACGGTGAATTGCGATGTAGTTATCGGAACACCGTTCATTCATCTGGCAAGTGTGGCTGGCAGTATCGACACCTCCAGGATAGGTGTTGCAGCGCAGAATTGTGCAGATAAGGAGTTGGGAGCCTACACAGGTGAGGTTTCAGCCGCGATGATTGCATCTACCGGAGCGATGTATGTGATCCTGGGCCACAGCGAACGCAGGGCTTATTATCACGAAACAGCAGAGACACTGAAAGAGAAAGTGACGCTGGCTCTTGCCAACGGTCTTACTCCTATCTTCTGTATTGGAGAGGTGTTGGAGGAGAGAGAATCGGAAAAGCATTTCGAGGTGGTGAAATCGCAGATTGCAGCATCACTTTTTGATCTCGCTGCAGAGGATTTCGGCAAGATCGTACTGGCCTACGAGCCGGTGTGGGCTATTGGTACGGGCAAAACAGCCACGGCAGCACAGGCACAGGAGATGCACGCTTTTATTCGCAGGACGCTGGCAGAGAAGTATGGTCAGGCGGTAGCCGATAATACATCTATTCTTTATGGCGGCAGTGCTAATGCCTCGAACGCGAAAGAGCTCTTCTCCAATCCTGATGTTGATGGCGGACTTATTGGAGGTGCTTCACTGGCGGTGGATAAGTTTATGCCAATTATTGAGGCATTTTAACCGATTAACAGAAATTCACCACAGATTCAAACCGAGTCTGTGGTATTTCTTTATCTTTGCATAAAAAAAGATGAAATTTTCCCTATACCTCATTGCTCTTCTTCTGTTCTCTGTTGTTTTTGTCAGAGCCTATTCACAGGTGACATCGCAAAAGAATGAGATACTGAATGAGCTTACTTCCTCTGTTCCGGGAAAAGGGCGCGTTGCGATCTACGAAGACGAAAGCATCAAGAATGTGCTGGGTCGTTCCATGTCTCCTCCCAGAAGAGTCTATTCAACCAATGACGGATCGGTACAGTACCATAAGATGCGAGGTTACAAGATACAGGCATTCTCCGGTAACAACCAGCGGACCTCCAAGAATGAAGCCTACCACAAGCAAGGTCTCATCAGCACCTCCTTCCCCCAGCTTGAAACGGTGGTACTGTTTGAATCGCCCTTTTGGCGGTTACGTGTGGGCAATTTTGAAGAGAGAGAAGAGGCAGAGGAGGTATTGAAAGAAATAAGAAGGTCGTTCCCCTCATTTGGCAAAGAGATGTACATTGTTGTGGATGAAGTGAAGATCCCTATAAATCAGACCTCCAGAGATGGGGATTAGGTCTTAAAACAGAAGTGAAAAGAGATGTCTCCTAAAGAATTAGAGCAGAACAGATCCCTGATGGCAGATCATATGAGAGATGTGCTCTCGCTGTTGGGTGAGGATACAGGTCGCGAAGGACTGGTGAAAACACCCGATCGTGTGGCCAAAGCGATGCAGTATTTGACCAAAGGATACTGGCAGGATCCGGAAGAGATACTCCGTTCCGCACTGTTCCGGGAGAACTACCGGCAGATGGTGATCGTGAAAGATATCGATCTCTTCTCGCTGTGTGAACATCATATGCTGCCCTTCTTCGGTAAAGCGCATGTAGCCTATATTCCTGATGGATATATCACCGGTTTGAGCAAGATTGCACGTGTGGTGGATGTGTTCGCCCGGCGGCTGCAGGTGCAGGAGCGCCTGACCACTCAGATCAAAGAGTGCATTCAGAAGACACTGAACCCTATGGGAGTGATGGTGGTGATTGAAGCGCAGCACATGTGTATGCAGATGCGTGGAGTAGAGAAGCAACACTCCATCACTACAACATCTGATTTCACCGGTGTTTTCCGCGAACAGAAAACGCGTGAAGAGTTTATCAATCTGATCAAATAAGCGTTACGCTTTCTTTGTCATCCTTTTGCGGTCGTTCTCATCAAGGAATATTTTCCTGATTCGCGTATGCTTGGGTGTCACTTCCACGTATTCATCTTCCTTAATATACTCCAGCGCCTCTTCAAGACTGAAAATAACGGGAGGAGCCAGCTGTGCTTTGTCGTCGGTTCCCGAAGCACGGACATTTGACATCTTTTTCGATTTGGTCACGTTGACCACCAGGTCACCCTCCTTGCTATGTTCCCCCACAACCTGTCCCTGATAGATATCGGTCTGAGGATGAATAAAGAAGCGGCCTCTGTCCTGCAGTTTATCCAGAGCGTAGGCAAAAGCATTACCCGATTCGCCGGCAATGATAGAGCCGTTTTGTCTTTTCTCGATGACCCCTTTCCAGGGTTGATATTCCAGGAAGCGATGTGCCATGATGGCCTCTCCGGCAGAGAGGGTGAGCACGGTGTTGTTCAGTCCGATAATACCTCTTGAAGGGATAATAAACTCCATGTGCATGCGGTCGCCCTTGCTTTCCATGGTGAGCAGCTCTCCTTTGCGGCGGGTGATCACATCGATGATTTTGCTGGCCGATTCTTCCGGCAGGTTTACGGTGAGTTGCTCAATAGGTTCGCAGTTCTCGCCTGCGATCTGTTTAATGATCACCTGCGGCTGACCCACCTGCATTTCGTAACCTTCACGACGCATGGTCTCTATCAGCACAGATAGATGCAGTACACCGCGACCAAAGACGATCCATGAGTCGGAGTTCTCCGTCGCTTCCACACGCAGTGCCAGGTTTTTATCCAGCTCGTGCATCAGACGGTCGTAGATATGACGTGAGGTGACATATTTGCCATCCTTACCGAAGAAGGGTGAAGTGTTAATGGTGAACATCATCGACATGGTCGGTTCATCGATGGCGATGGGGTCCAATGGTTGTGGATTCTCCAGATCGGTGATGCTGTCTCCAATATCAAATCCTTCGATACCTACCAGTGCGCAGATATCGCCTGAGGTCACCTCTTCCATCTTAGTTCTACCCAATCCTTCGAACACATTCAGCTCTTTGATGCGTATCTTTTTGATGCTTCCGTCGCGCTTGCATAGCGCATAATCTTTATTCAGTCGGATTGCTCCGCGGTGTACACGCCCCACAGCAATTCGTCCCACATAGTTGGAGTAATCGAGGGAGGTGATGAGCATTTGCGGTGTACCTTCCAGTATTTTGGGTGCAGGTATATGCTCTATGATTGCATCGAGCAGTGGGATGATGTTGTCGGATGGTTTCTTCCAGTCGTCAGACATCCATCCCTGTTTGGCTGATCCGTAGATGGTGGGGAAGTTAAGCTGCTCTTCAGTGGCATCGAGGCTGAACATCAGGTCGAACACTTTCTCCTGCACCTCTTCGGGGCGACAGTTGGGTTTATCCACCTTGTTAATGACCAGGATGGGTTTAAGCCCAATCTCCAGTGCTTTCTGCAGCACAAATCGTGTTTGAGGCATCGGTCCTTCAAAGGCATCGACCACCACCAGGCATCCGTCTGCCATATTGAGTACCCGTTCCACCTCTCCCCCGAAATCGGCATGGCCCGGGGTGTCAATGATATTTATTTTTGTATCTTTATACCGGATGGATACGTTTTTCGAAAGGATGGTGATACCACGCTCACGTTCAAGGTCGTTGCTATCGAGGAAAAGATCTTCTGTTGGCTGGTTGTCCCTGAACAGGTGACCGGCCATCAACATCTTGTCCACCAGTGTGGTTTTGCCATGATCAACGTGAGCGATGATGGCTATATTACGAATATTCTGCATAAAACAATCTTTTAGGGGCGCAAAGATACGCTTTTCCAAGCGAATAATTCCGTTATTGTGCATCTTTATTGTGAAACAACCTATTAAATCGTGTAGAATCGATGCGGAATATCTTTTCATTTGTTATGAACAGGTTGTTTTACTATCTTTGCGGTACAATAAAAAATATTATTCATAGCATTAGTTACATGATCATACGTAAATTTCTCCTTGTTTTGGCGATATGCTTTCTCGCAGGAATCTTCGCCACCCGGCAGTCTTCTATTATGGCGCAGGAGCCACCCCTGTCGGCCAGTGACCTGGTTATTGAAGATCCGGATGTGATACCTATGTACACGGGCGGATCAGGAGAGATGCACCGATTCATCGCCAACACGTTGAGATATCCACCCGATGCGGTTGCGCGTGATGCCCAGGGCCTGGTTGTATATACGTTTGTGGTGGAAAAGGATGGTACACTCTCTAATTTCAATATGATCCATCCAGCCGATTCACTCCTGAATGAGGAAGCGCTGCGTATCCTTCAGCAGATGCCTCCCTGGCGTCCTGCAAGATTCAAAGGTGAGATTGTGCGCTCCGAAAGTTACGTCCCCATGTATTTTAAGCTGAATAAAAATGCAAGGGCAGCCACCACTGCCACCAGGCCATCCTCCTCAGCCACTGTCAGGGCATATGCCAAGACAGACAAGGAGATCATTGAGAACAATGATATATACACAATTGTGGACAAGATGCCTGAATATTCCAACGGAGAGACAAGTCTGGGTCAATTTATCTCGCACAATATACGCTATCCGCGGGAGGCACGTCAGGAGGGCATCGAAGGACGTATCCTCTGCTCTTTCATTGTTACTGCCGATGGCTCAATAACCAATATTGAGGTGGTGGATGGCTTACATCCACTGCTGGACGATGAAGCTATTCGTGTGCTTGGTCTGATGCCGGGATGGATTCCCGGTGAGAACGGAGGAGAGAAGGTGAATGTGAAGTGTCTCTTGCCTATTGATTTCACCATCGATGAAGAGCCTATTCCACCATTGACGAGCATGATTAAGAGATGATCTGTGCGTTCTGATCGCTGGAGAGGTTAGAAGCGACAGTGATATAGTGAGAGCTGCGGAATTGTCGCAGCTTTTTATTTTAACTCAAAATGAAACTCGCGCACTCCTGTATGCGTGTTTATGAATAGCCGAAAAGGGATAACTGTGCCATTGCTCCCGGGACGAAGACTCTGCAGTGAGAAGGAGGCATACATTGTCTGCGGGTAACCGTGTGGATCATTGTTGCGGGAGTGGCTGAA
>JAENWZ010000357.1 GCA_016649795.1 Proteiniphilum sp.
AACCGATCGGAGATCAGAACGCTGGAGATCAATATCAGACGGTTGACCAACAGGCTGGAATCGGTGAAGAGTATGCTTGACGGCTTAGCCATCAAGTCACCGAGAGCAGGATTTGCCATTATTTCCGAATCACGCAGAACACGTACCAAACTCAAGGAGGGAGACAATGTCTGGAACAACATGCCTTTGGTGATTATTCCGGAAGTGAATGAGATGATGGTGAAGATGAAGGTGAATGAAACCGATTTTAAATATATAAGCGAGAACGATTCTGTCAGCTATAGCTTCGATGCGATGCCAGATAATCAGGCATTTGGCAAGATCACCAAGAAACTGCCGGTGGGACAACCACTCAACAGGGATTCAAAAGTGAAGTTTTTCGAGGTGGAAGCTTCGATAGACAGTCTCCTGGAGCTTCCGGAGCCGGGGTTCACAGCCAACAGTCGCGTGATTGCAGACTTTATCGGCGACACAATCGTGATTCCTCAAATTGCCATATTTGAAGAGGACTCCATGAAGGTTGTCTATGTGAAGCAAAACAGGAAATTTGAGTTGCGTCAAATATCCACGGGGCTCTCTTCACAAAAGGAATCCATTGTCACAGGGGGACTGAGAAGAGGAGAGGTGATCTCACTGATCAAGCCGCGCGCTTCATCCATTAAAGGAAAGAGGTTACTCTCGGATAGAGTGAAAGATGAAATAACACTAAAATGAGACAGATGCCTGTTATCTGCTCAAAAACAATTGAATAGGTTCTATATAAATAATAATAAATATGGGGATTCATTTCAAAACTCTTTTTATTCTGATTTTTTGTTCTTTGTTACTGTTTGCGTGTAGCGAGAAGAAAGAGACACAGCAGGTACCGGTAGGTAGCGTCGCAAAAGGTACGCTCTATCTCGATTTGTTCGAGGAGGGAGAGATCGAAGCCATTCAATCGACCAATATTGTGGCCCCCCGCATATCGTGGAGATATGGAAATCTAAAGATTACCGAGTTGGTTAAGGATGGACAAGAGGTCAAAGCGGGTGACACCCTGATCGTGTTTGATCCTTCGGAAGTACAGAAAGGGATTATAGATGCAGAATCAAACTTAGAGATTGCCAGGGCGGAGTTTGATAGGATGAGCGCTCAACAGCAGTCCGACATGGAGGATCTCAGAGCAGGCCTGGAGGTGGCCCGCATCTCGCTCGAGATCTCTAAAATACGCTTTGAATCATCGGTCTATGAATCTGAGATCCGGAAGAAGGAGATACACCTCAATCTCGACAAAGCAGAGATAGCCTTGCAGCGCGCCAGAGAGCAAATAGAGAACCGGATCAAAATACAGAACGAGGAGGTGAAACAGAAGCAGCTCTCCATCATACGGCTTGAATCCGATCTCAGGGAGGCACAGGAGACGCTGAAGCAGCTCTCAGTGGTCTCCCCCTCCTCCGGTATCGCCATCATCTCCCGCAACAGAAGCAGCAACAATAAATTTCAGATCGGGGATCAGTGCTGGAGCGGTTTGGCAATTATTCAGCTACCCGACCTGTCGGGGTTAAAAGCAACAGTCCAAATCAACGAAGTAGACATCGCAAAGATCAGCAAGGGGCTGAACGTAGAGATCAAACCGGATGCTTTTTCCGATAGTATTTTCTCAGGCAACGTCAACACCATCGCCAATCTGGCCGTGAACAAGGAGAGATCGTCAAAGATAAAGGTGTTTCCCGTTGAGATATTACTGAACGAAACAGACAAAAACCTGCTTCCCGGGCTTACCGTGAGTTGCAGAATCATCATGGATAAGATTGAGGATGTGCTTTACATCCCTTTGGATGCAATGAGAATGGAGGGGGACATCAATTAT
>JAENWZ010000176.1 GCA_016649795.1 Proteiniphilum sp.
GCACCAAGGGTGGTGCCGTTGGCTTTTATCCAGTCCCCCTCGATAATGGTCTCAATGGGGTCATTGTCAAAATCGTGTATCACATCTGAGTTTTTCTCGCACACCATGTCGACATGTGATTGCAGGATAACCGTAGCTACATTCTCTTTGCCTTTGGTGGCAGGCTTGGTGATGAGGATATTGCCTGCTTTGTCCTGTTTTGCCTCCAGATTGTGTTGCACGGCGAATTCGAGCAGATAGGCAAGAATCTTCTGCTCTTTTTTTGACGGTCTCGGAATCTGTGTAATATCGTAAAAATAACCCCAGATAGCGGAAGGTTGTAGATCTTTTATAGTCATATTCTTCTTTTTGTTAGATTTGTTGCCGCTAAAAATACAAGAAAAAAAGCGCCCGAGCAAAATTTTTAGCATCTTTAAAGAGAAAAATTCTTTTATAATTGGCTATTTAGACTATCTTTGCCGCGTTAAGATTAAACATTATGCTAAAAATGCTACTTCTGGGTATCGTTATCTTGTTCATCGCCATTTTGTTGATGGGTGTACGTGTTTTTTTCACCAGGAAGGGTGAATTCGCCAGTATGCATATCGGAGAATGTAAAGCATTGCGGGATAGAGGTATTCAATGCGCCACATCGCAGGATGATGAAATGAACAGAAAAGAGAATCCGATAGAGAATTTATTGAAATCAGAAAATTTATAAATCCCGTAAAAATGAAGAATTCTACTTCTTATATCGTCAGCGGAGTGTTGGCGCTTGCACTAATTATTCTTTACATCTTACATTTTACTTCAAATTCATCTGTTAATGGAGCCACAGGGAAAAATCTTTCCGTTTTACTGAACGATTCTTCCATCACATTACCCATTGCTTATGTGAACGTCGACTCCCTGTTGTTTAATTACAATTTCGCCAAAGATCTGAATGAATCGTTACTGAGAAAAGAAGAGAGCACGCGCGCTACATTGAATCAGAGAGAAAATCAGATCAATTCTGCTGCACAGGAGTTTGAACGCAAATTGCGCAACAACGCTTTTCTTAGTCAGGAAAGAGCAGAACAGGAACAGGAGCGTATCGTGCAAATGAACCAGGAGTATCAGAAGCTGGCTGAACGTTTGACACAGGAGTTCATGCTGGAACAGGAAAAAATGAATCTCCAGATGGAGGATACCATTAAATCCAGGATTATAGAATATAATTTGAGCAAAAACTACGAGATTATTTTCAGCAACAGAACCACAAGTACTGTTCTCTATGCCGATAAGAAATATGACATTACGAACGATGTGGTTGAGTTCCTGAACAACAAATATGGACCGGTAACGGCGGCTTCAACGACTGCTGAAGATAAGAAATAGTCCGCATCTGCTTACACACAACGATAAGGTTCTTTGGAAAAAGAGCCTTATTTTTTACTCTGTTAACTGTTTTCCATGAAGCATTGGAAACCCTATATCGAAAGGCAAAAGCCTGAATACAAAAGCGTTGCTCTTCCTCCGGAGTTGAATGCGGGGATGGTTGTTGTGATTCCTTGCTTCAATGAACCCTCTCTTTTTGAAACATTGCATAGTCTCCGTGCCTGTTCGCGACCGAAAGTGAATGTGCTGACGGTGATTGTTTTTAATTCGGGAGAGCATTCTGATGAAAAGGTTGTAGAGCAGAACAGGCTCTCTTTTGAACAGACCCTCCCTTTCGCGGATAAGTACAACGAACCGGGCTTTCATTACTTCCCCCTGTTGTTCGGGGGATTGCCAAGAAAGCATGCCGGTGTGGGACTGGCTCGTAAAATAGGGATGGACCTTGCCGTGGAACATTTTCTGCATAATGTGAACCCGGGGGGGGTAATCGTTTCACTGGATGCCGACTGTACGGTGTCGAAGAATTTTCTGGTAACCATCTATGAAGCTTTTTCAGACGATACTCGTTTGAATGCTTCCCTGCATAATTTCTTCCATCGGGTTGAGAAGAACGATCCATTACTGGAAAATGCAGTGAGACAGTACGAGCTTTATATTCACTATTTCAGGCAGATGTTGAGGGAGACGGGCTTTCCTTACTATCACCACACTATCGGTTCTGCTTTTGCCATTACTGCCGATGCATATGTACGTGTTGGAGGAATGGGTCGCCAGCAGGGTGGGGAGGACTTCTATTTCCTGCAAAAAGTGTTCACACTGGGAAATGTAAAGGAGCTGAATGATACCTTTGTATACCCGATGGCGCGTTTTTCTGACCGGATTCCTTTTGGTACGGGACCTGCATTGCAAAAAATCATGGAGGAGCCGGACGGTATTATGAGAGTATATTCAAGAAAATCCTTTCATGAATTGAGGCGCCTGTTCGAGATGAAAGATTCTTTCTTCAGGATGGAGGATAAGGATGTGCTTACAATGATTGCTAAACTGGACAGCTCATTGGCTGATTTTCTGCAAATGACCGGTTTTTCAGATGAGGTTGCCGATTGCAACAGGAACAGTGCTTCTCTGGCAACATTTCAGAAACGATTTTTCCAACATTTCAACGCGTTCAGGATCATCAAATATCTCAACTTCTCACATCCCGATCCTTTCCCGTATGAGAAAATATCCATTGTGGCTGACAAATATTGAATTCACTTTGGATAATAGCGCGTTATTTCATAATTTTGCGATCAAAATGTAAGGATATACTTTCATTATTCTAAAACAGTGGTGTTATGATGGCTATCAATATTGTTGAAATTATCAGTGCTTTCTTGGTCTTGTTTGCTATTATTGATGTGACGGGGTCAGTGCCCATTTTCCTGAATCTGAGAAGTCAGAATAAAACGATCCATCCGGAGAAGGCAGCATCCTATTCATTGGTTATACTTATAGGTTTTCTGTTCATCGGGGAATGGATACTGAAGCTTTTTCAGCTGGATATCTCCGCATTTGCCGTGGCCGGAGCTTTTGTTCTGCTGATTCTTTCCATTGAAATGATTTTTGGCGTAGAGATATTCAAGAACGACAGTACCAGCACAGACAACTCTTCCACACTGTTCCCGGTGGTGTTCCCCCTGATTGCCGGTCCGGGAAGTTTTACCACACTGCTCTCCATGAGGGCTGAGTACCATACGATGAATATTATTATCGCAGTGGTTTTAAACCTGGTTATTGTCTATCTGGTTTTGAGATATTTAGATTTGGTGAAGAGACTGTTGGGGGAGAGTGGCGCCTATATTCTCCGTAAATTTTTCGGAGTGATCCTGATGGCGATAGCGGTAAAACTGCTTACCTCTAATCTGAGCGTACTCATTGCATCTGTAAATGGATCAGCAGTATAGTTTTATGAATGCAGCGGTTTTGATGTTTCTTTTCATTATTAACATTTAACCTAACTTTCTATCTGCAGGCGATCTGTTTAACAAAAAAATATGTATATTTGTAAGTGAATGTTCCGGCAGGTTCGTTTATAGGTATCGGCTTATATTAGAATCATATAGCATAAAACAAATTTATTTTATTATAAAATTCAACAACATGAGAATTGTAAGTATTTTAGGACGGGAAGTATTGGATTCAAGAGGTAATCCTACCGTTGAAGTAGATGTAGTAACAGAGTCAGGCGCTTTTGGCCGTGCAGCTGTCCCATCGGGTGCTTCCACTGGTGAAAACGAAGCGTTGGAGCTTCGCGACGGAGATAAAGGACGTTACCTGGGTAAGGGTGTATTGAAAGCAGTTACAAACATCAACGATGTAATTGCACCTGCATTATTAGGGATGAACGTGCTGGAACAGACACAGATCGATGGTAAGATGATTGAACTGGATGGAACCAAAACAAAATCGAACCTCGGTGCAAACGCTATCCTGGGTGTATCCCTGGCGGTAGCCAAAGCGGCTGCAAACTATCTCGGACTGCCTCTTTATCGCTATATTGGCGGTACCAACACATATGTGCTGCCCGTACCAATGATGAATATCATTAACGGTGGTTCACACTCCGACGCTCCTATCGCGTTTCAGGAATTCATGATTCGTCCTGTGGGTGCCAGCTCTTTCAGAGAAGGATTGCGTATGGGTGCTGAAGTGTTTCACTCACTGAAGAAAGTACTTCACGACAGAGGTTTAAGCACAGCTGTAGGTGATGAAGGCGGATTCGCTCCCAATCTTGCAGGTGGTACTGAAGAGGCACTTGAATCGATACTTACTGCTGTGAAGAAAGCAGGTTATGAGCCGGGCAAAGATGTGATGATCGGGCTCGATTGTGCTGCGTCTGAGTTCTACAAAGATGGTGTATATGACTACTCCAAATTTGAAGGTGCCACAGGGAAAAAACGCAATTCGGCTGAACAGGCAGACTATCTGGCTGAACTGATCTCCAAATATCCGATCGATTCTATCGAAGATGGTATGGATGAAGCTGACTGGGACGGATGGAAGCTGCTTACAGACAAGATTGGCGACAAATGTCAGCTGGTAGGTGATGACCTGTTCGTAACCAATGTTGATTTCCTTGAAAAAGGTATCAAGATGGGATGTGCAAACTCTATCCTGATCAAGGTGAACCAGATTGGCACACTCACCGAAACGCTGAATGCTATTGAAATGGCTCACAGAAATGGCTATACAAGTGTAACTTCACACCGTTCAGGTGAAACGGAAGATGCTACCATCGCCGATATCTCTGTAGCTACCAATGCCGGACAGATCAAGACCGGTTCACTGAGCCGTTCAGACCGTATGGCTAAGTACAACCAGCTGCTCCGCATCGAGGAAGAGTTGGGTGACAGAGCTGTCTACGGATACAAGAAAATCAAATAAACCGGTTTTTTATATCTGTTGAAGAGCCATCCTTCGGGGTGGTTTTTTTTGTGTCTGCTTGCCTTGTTTAGCCTATTTTTGTTAGCTTTGTAGTTACAGCAACAAATCCGATGTATGAAACGAATAGTATTTCTGACTTTCTCTATTATTTCAGTGATGCAATCCTTTTCACAGGAAAAACATCTGTTTGAGAACCCCGTTATCCGTGGCGATATTGCTGACCCCTCTGTCATAGTTGTGGATGACACCTTTTATGCCACGGGGACTTCATCGGAATGGGCTCCCTTTTACCCTCTGTTTACATCGTCCGATCTCATCAACTGGGAACAGACAGGTCA
>JAENWZ010000087.1 GCA_016649795.1 Proteiniphilum sp.
TTATTTCTCTTTTGAAGTTATCCACTTCATCTGAAAGAATTAGAAATTTGAAAATCATTTGATCTTTGTTTATGCTGATTTATGACGATTCAAAGGTAATAAAAAGTTTTAAATTTAGATATTTGGCAGATAATTTATTACGAAGTCCCCTCTCATTTATCTCACTTGAAACGGGCATCAACCGAAGCTCAGCGTCAGAATATCTCATTCAAGAGTTAAAACAGTGTGATTGCGAGAGGTATTTTTTTTGTAATAGCTATTGGTTGTTTCGGAAATTTATACTACTTTTGAAACACTTTTCTCAAAGGAAAAAATTCTTCAGTAGCTCAGTCGGTTAGAGCATCTGACTGTTAATCAGAGGGTCGTTGGTTCGAGTCCAACCTGAAGAGCAGAAAAGTGAAATTTTAAAGGGTGAATATATTCTTCAGTAGCTCAGTTGGTTAGAGCATCTGACTGTTAATCAGAGGGTCGTTGGTTCGAGTCCAACCTGAAGAGCGGAAAAGCGAGTCTTATGGCTCGTTTTTTTTGTTTTATACCCTGCCAAAACCTATCTTTATCAAAAACAATTCCCGGTGATTACCCGTTAAAAGAGACAGCCATTGTCCGGCAACGACCCCGGATCTTTAAATATCGAAACAAATGAAGAAAGTATTGATCGCTTATCGCTTAAAACCGGAGGGACTAAGAGAGCTGGAGGGTAAATACGAAGTGACCCTTCCCAAAGAGAAATCCTATTTCACCAAACAGGAGGTGATGGAGATGATTCCTGAATATGAGGTGCTGGTACCCAATTTCAGCTTTTATACCGACAAGGTGATAATGGAGAGAGGAACGAAACTGGAACTGATCTCCAATTACGGCGTCGGGTTCAACAATATTGATGTAGCTTACGCGTCGGAAAAGGGGATTGTTGTGACCAATATACCTAATTCCACACGCGAACCGACAGCCGAATTCGCATTTGCTCTTCTGATGGCAGCCGCCCGCCGTATAGGTTATTACGATCGAAAGCTGCGTACAGCGGAGGGTGTGAGCTGGGGTGTTTATGCCGAAGGCGGATTGCCTGTCTATGGTAAGACGTTGGGTATTATCGGTATGGGACGCATAGGCCAGTCATTGGCACGGCGTGCTGTGGCAGCGGGGATGGAGATAATCTATCATAACAGAAGCCGGCTGGATAAGGCTATAGAAAAGCTGTACAATGCACGATATGTCTCGTTAGAAGAGTTACTTCATACGGCCGACTTTGTTTCTCTCAACGCACCTTCCACGGCCGAAACCTGGCATATGATAGGTGAAAAACAACTTAACCTGATGAAATCAACGGCTGTATTTATAAACACAGCCCGGGGCAATATGGTGGATGAGAAGGCGTTGGCACAAGCATTGAAAGAAGAGAAGATATGGGCAGCTGCACTGGATGTGTATGAGAACGAGCCGCATATTCTCCCCGAGTTGCTGGCGCTTGATAATGTGCTGCTTGCGCCACATGCAGGAACAAAAACGATGGAAGACCGTATCAATATGTCTGTTGAAATGGTGCAGAACATCATCGGTTTTTATGAAGGAAGCTACAGGATATCAAGGATAAACTAAGTCAGAATAAATGAAAGCAACAAGTATAAAAGAACAACTGCAGCAGTTAGGGAATCCGGAAAAGGCACATCATTCAGCCTATTTCTTTAAAACGGGCAAAGGAGAGTATGGTGAAGGTGATCGCTTTATTGGTTGCACAGTTCCAGAGACGCGTAATGTGGCTAAAATCA
The DNA here is from genome assembly GCA_016649795.1 of Proteiniphilum sp. Lineage (GTDB taxonomy): Bacteria > Bacteroidota > Bacteroidia > Bacteroidales > Dysgonomonadaceae > Proteiniphilum. The sequence continues at coordinate 1,767 of JAENWZ010000087.1, forward strand.
ACAGGTTCACGCCGGTCACGGAGCTGGAGAAGCTGCTTGCCGACGAGATGCATGAGTGTCGGCTCTGTGCGCTGATCATCCTTGTGGAACAGTTTAAGCAGGCTGATGAGTTAAAACGCAAGGAGATTGTCGACTTTTATCTGTCACGGACTGCCCGTGTCAACAATTGGGATCTGGTCGATTTATCGAGTTACCACATTGTGGGTGAATGGTTGAAAGAGAAAGAAGATCGTACACTAATATATAGGCTGGCAGCAAGCCGTCTGTTGTGGAACCAGCGTATAGCGGTGGTGTCGACCGTGGCTTTTATCCGTAACAATGATTTTGATGATACGCTCAGGTTATCGGAGATGTTCCTTACGCACAAGCATGACCTTATGCACAAAGCGTGTGGCTGGATGTTGCGTGAAGTGGGGAAGCGGGACGAGAAAACCCTCACCGGATTTCTTGACAACCACCACGCGGAAATGCCCAGAACAATGCTTCGTTACGCCATAGAGAGATTATCGGCAGATCAGAAAAGAAAGTACATGCAACGGCCGCAGCGCTAAATAATATTATAAAATGGTTCAAACATACAGATTATCAAACGGTCTTCGCATTATTCACCGTCCTTCACTTTCTGAAATCTCCTATTGTGGTATCGCGGTGAACACCGGAACACGGGACGAGTACGCCGGTGAATTCGGCATGGCGCATTTCGTGGAACACATGCTTTTTAAGGGTACAAAAAAGCGCAAAGCGCACCACATAGCCAATCGCATGGAGAATGTGGGTGGAGATTTAAATGCCTACACTACAAAAGAGGATACATTCTATTACACCGCATTTCTCGGAGAGTATTTTCCCCGGGCTGTGGAATTGCTGAGTGATATACTGTTTCATTCTGAGTTTGCACCCGGTCAGATAGAGCGCGAAAGAGAGGTCATACTCGATGAGATAAACTCCTATCATGATGCTCCCTCTGAGCTTATTTTTGATGATTTTGAGAACATGGTATTTGCCCGGCATGATATAGGTCACTATATATTGGGTGAGCCGGAATCATTGCACTCTTTCAACAGAGACACTATTCTTCGTTTTGTGAGACGGCAGTACCAACCATCTGAAATGGTTTTTTTCTCCACCGGCAAAACATCTTTCGAAAAAGTGATTCGTCAGATGGAGAAGTTCTTCTCTGTCACACAGGAAGCATCACCTGTGAAACAGAGGGTAGCACCGGGTCTATTCACTCCATGGACCGAAAAATTGTATAAAAATACCTCTCAGTCACATGTGATGCTTGGATACAACACTTTCGACATGCATCATCCACAAAAGTATGCTTTGTATATGATTAATAATATATTGGGAGGTGGCAGCATGAACAGCCGGCTGAACGTTTCGCTCAGGGAGAAGCATGGCCTTGTTTATAATGTGGAGTCGAGCGTTAATTTTTATACGGATACCGGACTTTTTGCCTTCTATTTTGCTTCTGATCCAAAGCAGAGAGAAAGATGCATCCGGTTGATAGGGAAAGAAATTGAGAAGTTAAAGGAGAGCGGGTTAACACCCATGCAGCTCTCACTGGCCAAAAGACAATGGAAGGGACAATTGGGTATCGCTGTGGAAAACAGTGAAACAAGTGCATTGGCCATGGCGAAGAATTATCTGCACTTTGATCGTTACACCTCTCTGGATGAACTTTTCTCAAGAATTGATGCGATCACATCTTTTCAGGTGAAAGAGGTGACGAATGAGATATTCTCTTCCACTCCCTTTGAATTGAGCTATTTATAAGCAATTTTTATGGGAGGAGGATTGAGAAACAGGGGTGTGAATCGAACAAAAAAAGGGAATAACTGTTTTATATGTTGTTTAGAAGAGACAATCTTCAAACAAACAAACGAAGAAACTTAACTTAAAGAATTGAATTATGAAAAAAATGAGATTAACAGCAGTAGTTGTGATGCTGGCCATAGTAACAGCTGTAAGCGCACAGATGAGCTTAGGCATAAAAGGTGGAGTGAACATGTCCAATTTAGTCTATGATGATGAGGTCGACGACAAGAATCCAAAGATTGGATTTAATATTGGTCTCGCCGCAGACTTTGATTTTGCACCAAGTGTGGCTCTCCAGACCGGATTGTTTTTCACTACCAAAGGGTTCAAGGCGGTGAATGAGACCATCGACGCAGAATACACTGAAAACTTGATGTATGTGCAACTTCCGGTTCATTTAGCCTATAAAATGGATGTGATGCCCGGAACGCGTATCGTATTCCATGCCGGTCCTTACGCAGCTTACGGTGTGGGTGGAAGCAGAAAAGCGACTGTTGGTGATTTAACCAGTGAATGGGATGTAGATAAAATTTTTGGTGACGCTGCCCGCCAGTACAAACCATTTGATGCCGGATTAGGTCTCGGCGTGGGTGCTGAATTCGGTGCCATGCTCATTGATCTTGGCTGGGACATGGGATTGGTGAATATCTCAAACGGTGATAACGGTAGTGTGAAGAATCAAAATGCATACCTCTCGGTAGGTTATAAGTTCTAAACTCAACAACCTTATTTATTAAGCCCTGCATTGTAAAATGCAGGGTTTTTTTCATCCTTATTTTAAACCATAAAAGAAGGTATTTTAACTCTCTCTGATTAATACCGCTCAGTTCAAAATGTCTCTGATAAAGCTTCGAGTAAAGAGACAGAATATATCTATGATGTATACACTCTGATTATTTCTGTGGCAGAGACTCCTCCTGTTAATAGTATTTCATTTACTGTCTGTTTGTATAGTCTGACACCTTATGTTAAAATTATTTTATTTAGTGTTATTTAATTGAATATTACTATTTTTGTTCTGCTATTCAATGAACTAAATTTATTAATTAACCCATTAGTAAATAACTTATTTGTGAAAAATTCTAACCATTAACATTGAATTTATGAGAAAAAAGATCAGCATTCTTTTATTCCTGTTCTTCATCGGGATAGGAAGTCTGTTTGCCCAGGTTCGTGTGACGGGCAGTATCGAAACATTACTGGTATCCGATACCGTCAGATCAAATCTCTTTAAATCCTCAATTATCACAAAACCCCGGATGGGGTAATTGATACAGAATGAAAACTTCAGAGAAAAGAGGGAGATCTGCTCCCTCTTTTCTTGCTAAAAGACAATCATATGATTAATATTTTCCGACAGCTGATTCTCCTTTTATTGTATATATTGTTCTCCTTTAATGCCTTCACGCAAAACAGTTGGATCCGTGTTAATCAGATAGGTTATCTGAAAGAGGATGTGAAGGTGGCTGTCTGGATCAGCAAAGAGAAGCAGACCGTTGAACGATTTGAGTTGATGGATGTCAATACGGGGAAGCCTGTCTATCATGGGAATGTGGTGAATGACAGGGGTGGTTTCTGGTCCTTTAATGCTTCAGCACGTTTGGATTTTTCAGCGTTTACCCAACCCGGAAAATACTATATCAAAGCCAATAATGTGCAATCGGTACCTTTTAAGATAGGCAACGATATTTACGCCGATGCCGCGGAGATACCGCTCAAATATATGCGACAGCAGCGGTGCGGGTACAATCCCTTCCTGAAAGATTCCTGTCACACCCATGATGCCATTTCCGTGGGTGATCCCGAAGGGGAAAGAGATGGTATCTATTTCAATACTACCGGCGGATGGCACGATGCTTCGGACTACCTGCAGTATGTCACCACTTCGGCCAACGCTGTCTATCAGATGCTGTTTGCCTATAGTCAGCACCCCGAAGCATTTGGTGACCACTACGATGCCAGCGGTCACGAAAGAGTCAACGGTATCCCTGATATCCTGGATGAGGCCAAATGGGGACTGGACTGGCTGGTGAAGATGAATCCCGATGCCGAGACCTACTTCAACCAGCTGGCTGACGACCGCGATCATGTGGGGTTTACACTGCCCAACGAACAGAAAGTGGATTACGGATGGGGTGCCGGAAAAGAACGTCCTGTCTATTTTGTCAGCCCTAAACCACAGGGTTTATTTAAACACAAAAACCGAAGCAGAGGTATGGCTTCCACTTTGGGGAAATATGCATCTTCCTTCTCGCTGGGTGCCAGAATACTGGCAGATTATTATCCCGATTTTTCGGAGATATTGTTACAGAAGGCCAGGGATGCTTACCAAAAAGGAGCAGAGAATCCGGGTGTCTCACAAACTGCACCCGGAGGGGCACCCTATTTTTATGAAGAGGATAACTGGGCTGACGATATGCAGCTGGCAGCAGCAGAGATGTACAGCAGTTTCAAGGAGAGGGAATTCCTGAAACAGGCGGTCAGCTACGGTCGCCTGGAGCCTGTGACACCCTGGATGGGTGCTGACTCTGCACGGCATTACCAGTGGTACCCCTTCGTGAACCTGGGGAACTATCATCTGGCGGTGCAGAACGACGACCACCGTGCACAGAAAGAGTTTATCCGTAATATGAGAAGCGGCCTGCAGCGTGTGAAGGAGAGGGCAGGGGAGAACGTTTTCCTGAATGGGATCCCCTTTATCTGGTGCTCCAATAACCTGACAGTGGGTTTTATCACACAATGCCTTCTCTACCACGAGATTACCGGTGATGACTCTTTCCTTGAGATAGAGACAGCCATGCGCGACTGGCTATTCGGATGCAACCCCTGGGGCACTTCTATGATTGTTGGATATCCCTCCCACGGTGATACCCCGGAAGATCCTCATTCAGCCTTCACGCACCTGCATCAGATACCTGTCACAGGCGGAATCGTGGATGGCCCCATCTATCATTCTATTTTCAGCAGCCTGATAGGTATTTATCTGGCGAACGAAGATGAATATGCCGATTTTCAATCTGATTATGTGGTCTATCATGATGACTATGCCGATTACTCCACCAATGAGCCTACCATGGACGGCACCGCATCCTTAACCTACTATTTCGGTTATCTAAGTGCAAAGGCTCGACAATCCACAATGGTGGAGGGAGGAATAGTCCGGGGAGACAAAACACAAAAACAGCTCTCGCTGGTGTTTACCGGACATGAATATGCCGACGGTGCCGAGGTGATCATGAAAGTGCTGAAGAAAAGCAATGTGAAAGGTGCCTTTTTCCTGACCGGCGATTTCTACAGGAGATATCCGTCTGTAGCCCGCAATCTGCAGATGGAGGGTCATTATCTGGGTCCCCACTCCGATAAACATCTCCTTTATGCAGACTGGCAGAGGCGTGATTCCACGCTGGTCACACGACCTGAATTTGAAAAAGACCTCAAAGATAACTACCTCGCGATGGAGAAAATCGGACTGAAATCGGATGCTCCAAAATATTTTATACCCCCCTATGAGTGGTACAACCGGGAGATCAGCGACTGGGCCGGAGCGATGGGGGTGCAACTGGTGAACTTCTCCACGGGGACAACCTCTAATGCCGATTATACCACACCGGATATGCAGAATTATCTCTCGTCGGAGACCATCTTCCGCAATATTATGGCTTATGGAGAAAAAGAGGGACTGAATGGTTTTATGCTGTTGATACATATCGGGACGGATCCAAAACGAACGGACAAGCTATACAACAAGCTGTATGAGTTGATAAAAGAGTTAAAGGTGAGAGGTTATCAGTTTGCAGGAATAGATGTGTTGTTAAAATAGATGTGTAGCTGAAAGTATAAGGTGTTCCATCGAATTTTTCCTATTTTTGTAAAAACAAAAGTCATTGAATATATGAAAAGAGGATCAGCATCATCGACAAATTTGAAAAAGAGCCTTCTGGTCATCACGCTACTTCTGTTTGTCAGTCCCGCAATTGCTCAAACAGCACTGCAGCGGTTTGTCACTCATCCCGCACTGAAGCATGCATCGGTAGGTGTCTCGGTGACCGATCTGGAGACCGGCAGAAGAATCGTGTCACATAACGGAGAGCTGTCGCTCACACCCGCATCAGTTTTAAAACTGATTACAACAGCTACGGCCATTGAAACATTCGGAGAGAATTACCGTTACAAAACGGACGTGGCACTCGATGCCGGTGATCCCTCACGCATATTGGTGATCGGGTCGGGTGATCCCACCCTGGGAAGTGAAGCTTTCGATGATAATCCCAATGCCTTTTTTATCACTGTGGCCGATGCTCTCAGAAAAACACTCCCCACCGACAGGGAATATACCCTCTATGTGGTAGATAACCTGTTTGGATACAATGGAATATCGCCGGAGTGGACCTGGATTGATATGGGGAACTACTATGCCGCTGGCGCTTACGGCATCAGCATTTTTGACAACAGTTACAAGCTCTTTTTCAATACGACAGAGAGTAACGGGTGTCCTCAGATTCTCCGTACGGAGCCGGAGATCAAAGGACTAACCTTTCAGAATATTCTGTCACTGAACAGTAGCGGAAGCGATAACGGTTATATTTACGGAGCTCCCTTCTCTTATGAGAGAGCGGTGAGAGGAGACATCCCCGCGGGGAGAACGGAGTTCAGCATTAAAGGGGATATTCCCGACCCGGGATTGTTGCTGGGAGAAACACTGGCCGGCTATCTCTCCCGTGCAGGATTGAAGATAGGCAAAGTGGAA
>JAENWZ010000160.1 GCA_016649795.1 Proteiniphilum sp.
CGTTTCCATTGGCTTGGCGCTGGGACTGAACAAGATGGGGAGAAAGGCCATTGTAGCTCTGCGCGAACCCTCGCTGGGACCTGTCTTCGGGATGAAGGGCGGGGCTGCGGGAGGGGGCTATGCCCAGGTGCTGCCCATGGAGAACATCAACCTTCACTTTACAGGCGATTTTCATGCGGTGACCACGGCGCACAACACCATCTCGGCATTGCTCGACAACTATATCTTTCGCGTGCAGGGTACGGGCGATGAGATCAAAGAGGTGCTCTGGAAGCGTGTGCTGGACGTGAACGACCGAAGCCTGCGCTACATAGTGACCGGACTGGGGCCGGGCAACGGCGTACCTTCGGAAGGGGGGTTCGATATCACGGCTGCCTCGGAGCTGATGGCGATCCTCTGTCTGGCGGAGGATGAAACAGACCTGCGGCGCCGTATCGAAAATATGTTGCTGGGCTATAAACGCAACGGCGATCCCTTCACCGTGAAGGATCTGGGCGTGGCCGGTGCCATCACCGTACTGATGAAGGATGCCATCAACCCCAACCTGGTGCAGACGACGGAGAACACCGCTGCCTTTGTGCACGGCGGACCCTTTGCCAATATTGCACATGGCTGTAACTCGGTGCTGGCTACCAAGATGGCGATGACGTACGGTGATTATGTGATCACGGAGGCCGGCTTTGGGGCGGACCTGGGGGCGGAGAAGTTCTTCAATATCAAGTGCCGCAAGAGCGGACTGCGTCCCAAGCTGACGGTGATCGTCGTCACGGCACAGGGACTGAAGATGCATGGCGGTACCCCGGAGAAGAACATCAAAGAGCCCGACATGGAGGGGCTGAAGAAAGGACTGCAGAACCTGGAGAGACATCTTCTCAACCTGGCGGACTTTGAACAATCGGTGGTGGTGGCGTTCAACAAATATGCATTCGACGCACCCGAAGAGATAGAAACCCTCCGCACCTTCTGTGAAGAGAAAGGGGTGGCCTTTGCCGTGAATGAAGCATTTACCGATGGTGGTGCCGGTGCCGTTGAGCTGGCCAATGCCGTGATCGATGCGATTGAAAACAGACCTTCCGGAGAGTTACGCTTTACCTATGATGACGAGGATACGATTGAAACCAAGCTGACCAAGATAGCCACGAAAATCTATGGGGCACGTGATGTGGTGCTGGGAGAGAAAGCACTGAAAAAACTGAAGATGATTGAAGGGACGCCTCTCGCAAAGATGCCTGTATGCATCGCCAAAACACAATACTCCTTCTCTGCCGATCCACGGTGGTACGGCGTAGCAAAAGATTTCCGTTTCAAGATCAACGATCTGGTGATCAACCAGGGTTCGGAGTTCATCGTCGCCATCGCCGGGGAGATGATGCGTATGCCGGGCCTTCCTGCGGACCCGCAGGCAACACGCATCGATATCGCGAACGGAGTGATAGAGGGGCTGAGTTAAGTGATATCGTCGACTTCAGTGATAAGTGAACATATCGTCTATGTAGCCGATTTTTCCGATTACCTGTTGTACTCTTCAGACCCACATCAGATCACTCATGATGCCGTCGGAGATAAAGATGCCCTCACGGGTGAGTTTTAATTGACCCTCCTCTGTTTTAAGCAGCTTTTGATCGATATATCTCTGCGCGTTCTCCAGGCAGAAGTCATGGAACCTCTCGCCGAACCTTATTTTCAGTTCCTGCAGATCGACACCCCACATGGTACGCAAACCTGTAAGAATAAATTCATTGTATTTCTCATGCAGGCTGAGTTGTTCTGTCTCCCTTTCGACCAGACCCGATCCGATGCTTTGGTTGTAGCGGGTGATGGAAGCCACGTTCCACGAACGGTTACTACCGTCGTAGGAGTGTGCAGCCGGTCCCAGGCCCAGGTATTTCTCATTCTTCCAATAGAAGCAGTTGTGCCGGGAAAAATAGCCGGGTTGACCAAAAGCGGATATCTCGTAATGGATGAATCCATGGGAGGTGAGCGTGTCGATCAGCAGGGCAAACATCTCCGTGCTGGTTTCTTCCTGTACGGGTTTTATCTTCCCTGCCTTCAGCAGCCGGAACATCCTGGTTTTCTCTTCATAGATCAGATGATAGGATGAGATGTGCTGAATGTGGAGTCCTATAGCCTTTTCCAGGTTCTCCTGCCAGATCGCCTTCGTCTGCCCCGGCAATCCGTACATCAGATCGATGCTGATATTATGGAAACCCTCTTGCTGACATCTCTTTACCGCATCCATCGCCTCTTCTCCCGTGTGCCTGCGACTGAGGAAGCGCAACTCATCGTCGTTGAAGCTCTGAATGCCGATGCTGATGCGGTTAAAAGGCAGCTCTGAGAGCATGCGCACATAATCGCCGGAGAGATCATCGGGGTTGACCTCGAGGGTGATCTCTGCATCCGGTTCAAAGGAATAGTGTGTGAAAAGTGTTTCGAAGATCCGGTCGAAATGTGCCCGGTGTAGCCGTGAGGGTGTGCCCCCTCCGAAATAGAGGGTCTGCACGGGCTCTCCTGTCTCATCCTTTCTTCTCTTTGCCTCGCCACACAACGCATCGACGAACGTCTCCATATGCGATTCGTTCGTACCCATGTAGAAATCGCAATAGGTGCAACGCGTCAAGCAAAAAGGGATATGGATGTAAATACCTGCCACTATTCAGTGAGCTGCTTATAGGCTTTCAGATACTTCTGCAGGCGCGCCAGCGCATGGTAAGGGATCTCGTCCCAGCGGCGGATATCCATGTTATCTGTCAGGTCGTTCAGCTTCACCCGTGTGGCAAGAGGGTTGACCTGCACCCTCAGCAGGTAATCGTCGTACGACTCGTTCCCACGTCGCGTCATGGCATCAACGCCATCGATGATTTCTTTAGAGAAACCCTCTTTGTTCAGTTGATGCAGTGTCCAGGAGCTGTCCTCCACTACATCGTGCAGTATGCCTACAATCTTTTCCTGCAGTGTATGTCCCGCACTCATCACCCGGAAGGGGTGTTCAATGTAGGGACGGCCGTTGTTGGTGTCCAGTTGTCCCTCGTGTGCCGACACCGCGATTTCGATTGCCCGGTTGAGCTGTTCTTTCAGGTTCATTGTTTTTGTAGTATCTCTTTTACAAGTAACGGTTCGTCGGTGGTGATAAAGTCGACCTTCAGATCGATCATCTTCTGAATGTCTTCCGGCTTGTTGACGGTCCAGATATTGACTTGCTGCCCCAGATCGTGCGCCGCGTGCACCCATTCGGGCCGTTTATAAGCTACATTGTAGTGATAATCGAACCCTGCCGCCCCCATTGCTGCCAGAACCCGGGGCGACAAATCGCCGTTGAGGTAGTAAACTTTGGCCTGCGGATCGATTATTCTCACCTGTTGCACAAAGTGGATGCCGAAGGCAATATACTCCACCTTCTCCTGCAGTCCCCGTTCACGGACCATACCGATCACCTTCTTTGCCAGCTCCGCTTCACGCTCTTTGGTACTGTGCGTTTTGAACTCGATGATTAGCTTAGTCTGGCTGCAGGTGGCAAATGCATCGAGATACTCTTCCACGGTGGGCAGCGTTTCACCGTTGGAGAGCTTCACCTGTCGCAGTGTGGCCAGGGGTGTCTCTTCCATACGGATCTTTTTTCCGTTCAGCGTGACGGTGGCGTCGTGGTTCACTACCGGGATGCCATCGGAAGACAACCAGATATCCACCTCCGATCCATAGACACGGATGGAATCCGCCTTCATCAGCGCAGTGATAGAGTTTTGTGCCGAACCGTCGGCTTTCCAGTAGCCGCGGTGGGCAATAATCTGCTGGGCATGGATCCCTATTGTACTGAAAAGCAGGATAAACAAAAGGAGAATGATTGCGTTTCTCTTCATTGAAAAGCTTGTTATGTGAATAATTGGTTAAAATTAGTACAATTGTTCCAAATAGGGTCGGGTTGATCGTTTAAAATATGATAAATAAAAGTTAAAAAAAAGATCGCTGTCGAAGCGATCTTTTTACGAACATGTTATAAACTCTCTCCAAAGTCCTCTTTGAACTTGGCTATCAGTTTCTCCGGCCAGTCACTCACCGGCTCCAGGCCGCCCATAAAAAAGCGAAGCACCGGGGGCTCGTACACAAAGCGGAGTCCGCCTATCAACTTCCTGTTTTCATACAGCCAGGTCATGCGGTCCTCCACATATTTGATCTGTGACAGGGTGAATACACGGCGCGGTACTGCCAAACGTAACAGTTCCATATCGGCGTAGGTCTCATTGCCGTACTCATCCCGCTGGTTGGAGATGGAACCACGCTCCATCCCCCTGATGCCCGAAATCAGAAAAAGAGCGGCTGCGAGTGCGCCGGCAGGGTACTCTTTCTGGGGGATATGATCGCACACCTGCATCGCATCGACATGGGCACCCAGCACCCCGGCCGGTTTGATCATCGGGACACCTTTTGCATCCAGCGCATTGACCAGATAGGCGATAAAACCGGGACTCTGGCTGATCATTGTCTCATCGAGCGTCTCATAGAGGCCGACAGCCATCGCTTCTATCTCACGTACGGAGATACCTCCATAGGTCAGGAACCCTTCAAAAAGAGGTACCAGCGCCTCCAGCTCACGGTAGATGTCGGGGCTGTCGGTGCAGATGCCGCCACCGCGTGACGAGCTCAGCTTGCGTGCCGAGAAATAGACAATATCTGAAAGGGAGGTCATGATCTTCATCACCTCTCCCATGTTACTCTCTTTGAACTCCTCTTCCCTTTGAAGCACCAGGAAAGCATTTTCACCTATCAGGCTGGCGTCGAGCACCAGGCGGATGTTGTATTTATCGGCAATGGCTCTTACATCCCTCAGATTCTGTACGGAGAAAGGCTGTCCCCCGATCAGGTTCGTGGAGGCCTCCATACGGATGAAAGGGATGTTTTTGGCTCCGTGGATTTTGATGATCTCTTCCAGTTTCTCAATATTCATATTTCCCTTGAAGGGGTGGGAGGAGTTGATCACATAGGCTTCGTCGTACAGCAACTCGGCTATCTTCCCTCCATATTGGGTGATGTGCGCCATGGCCGTTGTGAAGTGGTAATTCATCGGCACCAGATTGCCTTTGCGCACAAAGGCGTTGGAGAGGATATTCTCCGCGGCTCGTCCCTGATGTACCGGCAGATAGTATTTCTTGCCCAGCACATCCTCCACTGCTTTCTGCAGACGGTAAAAACTCTGTGATCCCGCATAGGCATCATCGGCCTGCATCATCGCAGCCAGCTGGTTGTCACTCATAGCATTGGTGCCACTGTCGGTGAGCATATCGAGGAAGACATCTTTCGTGTTCAGTCTGAAGGTGTTGTACCCGCCTTCCTGCAAAGCCTCGAGTCTTCTTTCAATGGGTACCAGATGTAGTTTCTGTACGATGCGTACTTTGTGTAGCTCTAACGGGATATTCTCCCCGCTATAAAATTTAATCTCATTCATGATTCGTAGTGTAACTGTTATCTAATTGTAAATTGTATTGCCTTCTTTTGCTTGAATATGATATTAATTCAGGTTCTCGAACGATAAATGTTAATTTTGAAGTGCAAATGTAGATAATTTTATTAAAATGACAATCATTATTCGAAAACTAAAAAACAAAAACCTTACC
>JAENWZ010000226.1 GCA_016649795.1 Proteiniphilum sp.
AAAAGTACCTTCATATAACTCCTCTTTTTTATAAATAATAACCAAAAATTATGGAGTCACAAAATTACAAACTTATATCAAACAAAAAACGAAATTGGCATAAAAAAATGGCCTTTGATTTTAAATTATACCCATTAAAAGATATTTGTCCGATAAATTGAATCGTCGTATCTTTGCGCGGCACGAAAAATGTTACGTAATGAACAGCTCTTATCCATCCACTTTACTTGAGAATGCAGTGAATGAATTTGCCAAACTCCCGGGAATAGGGAGGAAGTCGGCGCTTCGGTTAGTATTGCACCTACTCAGGCAGGAGGAAGAGAGAGTGATTAATTTTACCGATACTGTGCTGAAGTTAAGACAGGAGGTAAAATACTGCGCTGTCTGTCACAACATCTCCGATACGGAAATATGTGGTATTTGCGCGGATAACAGACGTGATCGCTGTGTGGTTTGTGTCGTTGAAAACGTGAAAGAGGTGATGGCAATAGAGAAGACCATTCAGTTTGGAGGATTGTATCACGTGTTGGGTGGCATCATCTCTCCTATCGATGGTATTGGCCCGTCGGATCTGGAGATCAGCACGCTTGTGGAGAGGGTGCGAGCCGGAGGGATCAAAGAGGTTATACTCGCACTGAGTGCCACGATGGAAGGTGACACCACCAATTTCTACATCTTCCGCAAGCTCCAGCCTTACAACGTAAAAGTAACTATTATCGCAAGGGGTGTCTCTGTGGGTGATGAGCTGGAGTATGCCGACGAGGTGACTCTGGGACGTTCCATACTCAACCGGACACCTTTTGATGAATCATATAAACTACTGTCGAAATGAGGGAAGAGGATAAAATGGAGAGACTCATAGGTCTGCTGAAAGGGCATTACTACGTAAATATTATTTCACTCGCGCTGCTTTTTCTGTTGATTCTGTTTCGGGTTATCCCTCTTTTCCGGGAGAGTGATATCATAGGTGTCACCATGGAAAGATACGCCATCATGATCTCCATCATCGCCATACCCCTGGCTTTGAAATATTTCGCCCACAGGCTGAAAAAGATTCCCCGACCTGCTGAAACATATATTACTGTGAGAAAGTATAAAAATGCTTCTTACCTCCGATTATATACAATCAGTGCGGTTACGTTACTGAATATCCTCCTGTTCGGTTTCTCCCGCAACACCAATTTCATGTGGATTACTGTGGTCCTTTTTATTATCTTCTTCTATTGCAAACCATCCTATACCGAACTGGCAAGCCTGACTGAAGAACCGGAAGAGAAAACAGCTGTGGAAGAGGAAGAAAAGGAGGAACCCGAAAATATGACTGAAGATGAAGAAGCTTCTGGAAAATAAGATGATCCGTCTGCGGGCTACCGAACCTGAAGATCTGGAGGTGCTTTACAGCTGGGAGAACGACACAGAGATGTGGAAAAATGGCGTTTCTATTGCACCCTTTTCCCGTTTCACCATCAGGCAGTACCTTATCGATTCCAAAAAGGATCTCTTTATAGACAGACAGCTCCGTTTAATGATTGAGGTAAAAGAGACAGGTGAGACTATCGGCACAATCGATCTCTATGATTTTGATCCTTTTCACCGGAGAGCGGGTGTGGGCATCCTTATTGACAAGCGGTTCAGGAAGAAGGGATACGGATTGCAGAGTTTGATGCTGCTGGAAGCGTATGCATTTGGGTTCCTCAACCTTAAACAACTCTATGCCTTTATACCGGCAAACAACCCTGTGAGTATTCAACTCTTCACAAAAGCCGGTTATATTCCGGCAGGAACGCTGAAAGAGTGGCTTTCATCGGGTGACAGTTTTGACGATGTGCAGGTGATGCAAAAAATCGGACCGGAGTGATTTTGTATTCGTTCAATTGACTAACAGCGACAGAGAGATTATGCAGGAAGATATCAAAAAAGCATGTGAAGTGCTGAAGAATGGCGGGATTATACTCTATCCCACCGACACCATCTGGGGGATTGGCTGCGATGCGACCAATGAAGAAGCGGTGAACCGCATCTTCGCGTTGAAAAAGCGTGACGACAGCAAGTCGATGCTGGTGCTTCTGGACAATCCGGCCAAGCTGCAGACCTACATACAGGATGTTCCCGATATCGCATGGGATCTGATTGATCTGACCGACAAACCGCTCACAATCATTTATGAAGGTGCCAAAAACCTCGCGGCCAACCTCATCTCAGCCGACGGCTCCATCGGCATCCGCATTACCGACGAAGTTTTTTCCAGAGAGTTGTGCCGGCAATTCCGCAAACCCATCGTATCGACCTCAGCAAACATAAGTGGAGAACCCACCCCGTCGCGATTCACTCAGATCAGGCCTGAAATTAAAGATGGTGTCGATTACATCGTTACCTTCAGACAAAAAGAACATAGCGAAGTCAGCCCCTCAGGAATTGTAAAGCTGGGCAAGAACGGCACCATCAATATTATCCGTAAGTAAAGAATTTGGTTATCTTTGCAATCGGATTATGAAATCTGTTTTTCCGATGCAAATAAAAGAAACTTACAATCAATTTTTCCTCTGGCGCAATTCACACATAAAAGAGCGCCATTTTTTGCTGTTCGTCTGTTTCCTTGTCGGTATACTGACTGCACTGGCAGCCTGGCTGCTGAAGACAGCCATTCACTTTTTCCATATTTTTCTTACGGAAAATTTCAGTCAGGCAAACATGAACTTTGCCTATTTGCTCTTCCCTATCGTAGGGATCCTTCTTGCCGGACTGTATGTGAAATACATTGTTAAAGACGATATCAGTCATGGCGTCACAAAGATACTCTTCTCCATCTCACAACGCAAAAGCCGGATCAAACAACACAATATGCACTCATCGCTTGTGGCCAGTTCCATCACCATCGGATTCGGGGGATCGGTGGGAGCTGAGGCACCTATAGTCCTGACCGGTTCGGCCATAGGATCCAACCTGGGGAGGTTTTTCAAGCTGGAACAGCACAGTCTGATGATCCTCGTGGGGTGTGGTGCTGCCGGAGCGATAGCCGGTATTTTTAAAGCACCCATCGCAGGTATTCTGTTCGTGATTGAGGTATTGTTACTCGACCTCACCATGTCCTCCATCCTCCCGCTACTGGTGACTGCTGTTACGGCAACCACCGTATCCTATCTGCTCACAGGCATGGGAGCTATGTTCGCCTATTCGCAGGTAGAGCCGTTTATTCTCAACCGTATCCCTTACGTGATTCTTCTGGGTATCTTATGTGGGTTTATCTCCCTCTACGTTATACGCGCCATGAGCTGGTGTGAGGTTGTATTCCGTAAGTTGTCGCACTGGAAAAAGTTCTTGCTTGGGGGGACCATGCTGAGTGTCCTGATTTTCCTTTTCCCTCCACTCTTTGGTGAAGGATACAACACCATCAATACGTTGCTGGCGGGCGGAGACTCGTTTCGTTCACTCACCAACGAAAGTTTTTTTTACAACCTGGAGAGCAGGTGGACAATAGTGGTCTTCCTTCTGTTGGTTATTCTTTTTAAAGTGTTCGCCACCAGTGCCACCAATGGCGGAGGAGGAACAGGAGGAGTGTTTGCCCCTACTCTGTTTCTCGGTTGTATTGCCGGTTTTATCTACGCATATACGCTCAATGAGATGGGATATACCACCTATCTTCCACAGGAGAATTTTGCACTGATGGGTATGGCTGGTGTGATGGCAGGAGTGATGCATGCTCCTCTCACCGGAACGTTTCTTATTGCGGAACTTACCGGCGGGTACGATCTGTTTCTTCCGCTCATGATTGTCTCTCTGGTTTCCTACGGTACTATC
>JAENWZ010000361.1 GCA_016649795.1 Proteiniphilum sp.
ATTATCCCCAGATGAAACAATGGACATTGTACGTCAACTCACTTGCCAAAAATGAAGAGCGCAAGAAACTTTATAACCAGGAGACCACATCGACTATTTACCAGGGACTGGGTGACTGGTGCCCGCCACTGTATGAATTAACTGACCCTACCCCGGTTGAATTCACCTCCACCGCTTTTCATTATCTTGATACAGAGATCATGGAGCAGGTAGCACATCTTCTTGGCAAAGAGAGCGATGAAGCCTATTTCTCTTTACAGAAAGAGCAAATAGCGCAGGAGATGATCGCCACCCAATACGATCCGGTCAACAAAACATTCGGAACGCAAACGGCAGATGCCATGGCACTCGATTTAGGAATCGTTCCCCCGGGAGATGAAAGAGCGGTGAGTGCTTCGATAGTACGGAGTATGCAGGACAAAAGTGAAGGGTTCATGCAATGCGGAATATTCGGCATAAGCAGGATAGGGAGTATGCTTGCCCGTAACGGCAATGCAGAGGCTGCATGGAATATGTTCACAAAAAAAGGGGAAAACAGCTTCGAATGGATGTGGGAATCGGCAGATGCCACTACCCTTTGGGAGACACTACCGGTCAACGGACTCAGTCAGAAAAGCGCCGCAAATTCCTCCTACAATCATCCGATGCAGACAGGTTTCGACATCACATTCTTTGAGGATATTGCAGGGATACGGCCTGATGCCGCCGGTTTTGGTTTTAAGGTGATTCGCTTTCAGCCGCTCTTCTGTGATTATCTCCCATGGGCAAAAGCAAGTATCGAAACTCCGTATGGCAATGTGTCGAGTAGTTGGAAAAAAGAAGATAAGAGGTTTGAATGGGACCTCACTATTCCTCCCAACAGCACCGGATGGGTGATTCCTCCTTTTCAACAGGAGTTTACGGTGAATGGAGAAAAAATGGAAAATTTCAATTTCCTGCAGATTGAAACAGATGATGGCAATACCAATTATAAATTTCCTTCGGGAAATTTTAAGATCGTCTGCCACAATATTAAATAATGAATTGTAGATTTGTATATTATTCAATTTCTTATATCCTATAAAAGGCACAAACTAAAAAAATATGAAACACAAATTGAGCATTTTACTGACAACACTCGTAGTCATACATTCTTCTTCATGTATGCAAAACACCAACCGGAACATCACGCAACGATCACAGGAATTGGAAAAAGTATTTGTAAATCCACCCGATTCGGTGCAGACAAGTGTTTACTGGTACTGGATTTCAGATAACATCTCCAAAGAGGGTGCAGTAAAAGACCTCCAGGCAATGAAGAAAGCAGGTATCAACAGGGCATTTATCGGAAATATTGGTATTCATGATCTGCCCTATGGTACCGTAAAAATGTTCAGTGATGAGTGGTGGGAGATTTTACATCTGGCTCTGAAAACAGCCACCGAACTGGATATAGAGATTGGTATATTCAACTCTCCCGGATGGAGTCAATCTGGTGGTCCATGGATCAAGCCTGAAGAATCGATGAGATATCTCGCCTCGTCGGAGACCATCGTGAAAGGTCCTCAAAAAATTGAACTGGCATTGAAGAAACCCAACGAGGATTTTCAGGATCTGAAAGTGTTGGCTCTTCCATATACAACCAATGAAGGGATGATACTGAATAACACCAATGCAGTGATTGTGTCCTCTCCTTCACTTTCAAATTTATCGAGACTGACAGACAATGATCCTCTTACCGGAATAGAATTACCCGACGGGAATAATGTTTCAATCACTTTTAAAAGCGGGCAGCCATTTACCGCAAGAAGCATCTCCGTCAAGACCACAGAATCGCCACTGAGGGCAGATG
>JAENWZ010000074.1 GCA_016649795.1 Proteiniphilum sp.
AAATTTTGGAACTTGGAGATAATGAAGAAATTGCCTATTCTGAAGATGGTCGTTTGAGACACACTGTAGGTAAGTCGCTTTATTCATTTAGACTACGTGACTATTATGGAGTTGATCCGACCAACGGGGATGCTTTGTTTCGCGATGAAGCGGGTAATCTGACTAATGATTACACAATGTCGCGATACGTTTATCCGGGATCTCCCGAACCAAAATATATTGGAGGTTTTAATACAAGCCTGGCATGGAAAGGATTCAAACTTGGTGCTTTCTTTGAATTCAAGGGAGGAAATTATGTGATGTTGATTGAGCGTCGTTATCTGGAATCTGATGGTAATCAGATGAGCAATAATCAGGTTCTTACTGCTTTGAATTACTGGAAGAAACCGGGAGATACGGGCGTCAACCCAAAACCTTTAGCAGGAAATTCTACAAACAGTTATAATTTCGGCACTACCCGGTTTTTACAGAGAGGCGATTATCTACGTGTAAAGGATATCACACTGTCTTATTCATTCCCTTCGGAGCAATTGGAACAAGTTAATATCGGCGGATTGAAATTATATCTCAGTGCACAAAACATTTACACTTTTCACGATGTCGATTGGTGGGATCCCGAACGTGGTGTGGATGGTATAGGATATGGTATTTACCCAATGACAAAAGCATTGATAGGTGGGATTGAACTCTCATTCTAAAGATGCAATGAGGTATTGAAACAATTGTATCAAAATTTTTCAGTATTTAGTCATTCAAAAAAAAAGATAAAGATGAAAAAAATATTTCTATTAGTTTTTACAGCAGCACTCTTGTTTGTCTCCTGCGAGGAGTACCTTACTGAGGAGCCCATATTGCAGCAGAGTACTGAACTCTCTCTCGCTACTTATAGTGGGCTTGACAACGCCGTGTTTGGCGCATATGCCCCTTTAGTTTCCGTAAACTGGTATGGTGCTTCGTTCGTGCTTGATGCTGAAATGCGCAGCGGTAACGGATATCGTGATGTGAACAAAAATTCAGGTCGCTATACTGTTCCCTATGATTTCAGTTATACCTCAACAGCAACACCAGCATTATGGGGTACAGCTTATTTTGTGATTTCAGCAGTAAATAATGTAATTGCCAATTTGGATGGCAAAGCTGGAGTGGATGGTGTAACTCAGCAGGATGTTGACAATCTTCATGCAGAATCACTGTTTTTGAGAGGACTCTCTCATTTTGACCTGGTGCGCACCTATGCCAAGCAATATACTGTGGATAAAACGGCTCCCGGTGTTCCCTATGTAACGGTTACCGACCCTGCTGGTAAACCTGCCAGAGATGCTGTAGATACGGTATACAGCAATATTGTAACGGATCTTACAACCGCGGAACAACTTATAGCGAATGACTACTCCCGAGAGGGTGTCACCAGCTCGAAATCTGTTGTCAACAAACTAGCTATTCAGGCATTGCTGTCTAGAGTTTATCTCTATATGGGTGAGTGGCAGATGTCGGCTGATTACGCTACTACCGTTATTAAAAGTGGTGTTTTTTCACTTTGGGAAGCAGATGAGTATGCAGCTGCATTTAAGGAAGATGCACATACCGGGGGTGAAGTGATATTCGATGTGTATGGTTTAAAAGCAAATACATACGATGGATATTGGGATGCCATTACCTGGCTTACTAATCCGGACGGGTATTCAGACTGTGCCGCAAGTAACGATCTTATTTCGCTATATTCTGAAGATGATGTCAGAGGAGATATGTTTATTGGCAATCCTGAAAAAGCACCTGGTACCTTATGGACAACAAAGTATGCAGGAAAAGACAAAGGTACTCCCGATGTAAGCAATACCATTGTATTGCGTCTGAGTGAAATGTATCTCAACAGAGCCGAAGCAATTACGCGTGGAACTACTGTTGCTGGAACTACTGCTGTTTCTGATATCAATGCAATACGCACGAAACGGGGAGCATCGGAAATTACAAGCGCAGGCGTGAATGATGTACTGGATGAACGTAGACTTGAACTTGCCTGGGAAGGTCATCTATGGTATGATCTTGCCCGCACAAAAGGCAGTGTCGTACGCACTCACTACAGCGGTTCAGAAGTTAACCGGAATATTCCTGCCGACAGTAAATTTTGGGCGTTGCCTATCAATAAAAGGGAGCTGGATGTTAACGAAAATCTTGTGCAGAATCCAGGCTATGATAATTGACGAAGACAAGATTCTATTGAATCTTGAACAACACAGCAAAATTTCTAATTTGTAATAAAGAAGAATATGAATAAAATTTTATTATATCTCACAATTCTGGCAGGCGTTGCAATATTCGGTGCTTGTAATCTCAACGAGTCTCCAGAATTCAATGATGCCGAAGCATTTGTGGCCTTTGGCGGAAATAGCTTTTCGGCAGAAGAAACTGCCGAAGTTTTGAAAGTGCCGGTACGACTCACATCACTCGGTAATCTTTCTACTACAGTAACTTTTGAGGTGATTGACAGCACTGCTGTTGCCGGCAGGGATTATGAACTGAGTGGTGGAGCTTCCGTGTTGAATTTCGATGGTTCTGATCCTGTTCAATATATAGAAATTGATATTATTCCGCATGAAGGAGTGTTTACCGGTGACCGTGTGTTTGGTATTATACTTAAAAGTGCAGGAGATATTAATTTAGGAAGCAATGATACTACTTACGTGACAATTTTAGACATTGATCATCCGTTATCTGCCATACTGGGCACTTATACTGCAGTCGGGACTAGTTATTTCAACGGAACGGAAGCATGGACAGTTACTATTACAAAGGATCCTGAAGGTGACGTAAGCAAAGTATGGATTACCAATCTCGTAGTTGGCGGCTCTAGTCCATCAACCCCGCTTTATGGAGTTGTTAACGAAGAAAAGACTGAGCTTAAAATTCCTGTTGCCCAAACAATAGCTACTTCGACAAGTTATCCATCAATTTTATTTGAAGGATTCTACGGACCTGACGGTGCAACAGAAATCCCGGAAGGTGGTAGCGTTACAGGTTTAATTGAAGAGGGTATAATTGCTATTCAGGATGAGATTGGTAGTCATGTTTATGATGCTTCCAGCGCTTCTGTTGGTTGGTACAATATTTTCCAAGCTGATGTTGTTTTGACCAAAAATTAATTTTATAACTTAATTTTAAAGAAATTATGAAAAGGTATTTAATATATTTATCAGTTGTAGCGATTATTTTTGCTGCAGGCTGTACCGATTTCGGAGTCGAGACGCAGCTGACACTTCCTGATGCACCCACGGCGGTAATATCCGCTGTCACTGCTGAAAGTAATGCTGTCTCCTTCGATGTTGCTCCTTCAGGAGCTGCCGGATACTATGCCTGGCTGGTTGTAGAGTCTGTAACCGTGGATTCCACCCTGCAGGCAATCAATATCCTTAAGCAGACTGCCGGCGGCGTAGCCAAAGGGATCGTAGAGTATGCCGATACACCTCAGGAGACTGTAGAGGTAACCGGCTTGACCCCTTATACCGTCTATCAGATCTATGCGGTTGCATCAAGCAGCGATGGTGTGGTGAGTGCAGTTAAAAATGCCAGCTTCCGTACACTTGACGACGGTGGCAAACCCGGCCCTACAAATGTTGTTTTAGCGGAAACTACCGTTACGATCACATTCCACGAGCCACTGCAAAGGGGTACAGGGAAAGTGTATGTTTCCTATTTTGCTAAAAATACGCTTTCAGGACATAAACCATTGGTTGTTGCTCCCGGCTATGAAAGTTATAACCCTCAGGATATTGAAGTGGATGCGAATGATGTGTCTATAAGCGGAAAATCTCTGATAGTGAAGCTTCCCGATGCACCGGCAGGTGTGTATGCCAGTGTGACTTATGACGCTGGAGCTGTGCTTGACCTGGAAGGGAATGCATCCAACGCATATACCCGAAAAGCCGACACGCTTATCAACGGAGCACCTAGTCGCGGTATCACTGTTCACCTGGCGAACGAAACCTGGAAACTGCACAGCGAATTCGAAGCGGATGGCCCTGGCACCCTTATAACATTTTCTGCATGGGATGAATTGGTTATTTCCGCACTTCCCGATGTAGGTACAAAAGTTGACAAAAAGGTATCAACCAAAATCCCGACAGTTGTTTACAAACAACCGGGTAAGACCTCCACATTGGATGTAACAACATGGGGCCTGATTGGTGGTACTCCTGCTTTCCTTCTTCCAGAGGAGCCTGCTTTCGGAGCAACTGTTGATTTAAACGTTCCTGCCGGTGCATATGAAGATGTATACGGCAATACAAACGATGCATTGACTGTTGAAGGTAACTATCTTTATAGTTATGGATATACTTATGAAGATGTGACCGGAACCTATGATCTGAATCTTACCAGTTATTGGGACGGTCCGCTGCCTACTGAGATGGGAATTATCATTGAAAAGGATTCGGAATCCGATGACTTACTAATCAAAAATCTATTGACAACCGGTACTGTTATTAGAGGTACATTTGATCCGGTATTTGGAACTATTGCTATCGATGATGAACAGTTATTACTCGAAGATGTTACGTTTTCATCAGGTACATCAGATATCGTGTTTGTAAACGTAGATGCTGCTGCACCTGTAGTCTTTAAGGTACCCTCACCTGGCCTGATCACAACATCGCAAAGGTGGGGATATTTGTTGCCTGGTCTGAATAATGGATGGTACGACATTTTTACGGCATCTACCTGGACACGTACTTCGATGGATACTTCTGCTCCGGCTACGGCCAGTTCAGTAGTAAAGAATGACTTTATCCCTTTACATAAAACAGGCCGTAAGTTGGATAAATAGATTCTTTTAGGGATTTTTATATTAACATCAGAAGGGCGTTCTTTTATAGGACGTCCTTTTGTCATACATTTGCGTGGATGAAGAAATTATGCTATTTTTGTCTGAATAAAAAAAATAATCAATATGAAAAAAATAGTACTGTATATATCTATTTTGTGTTTTACCACAGCGTTGCAGGCACAAGATATTACCACTATGTGGCCATATAAATATTCCGATTTTCGCAACGGTACGGTCTATTTCATTAACAAGAAGACGCTATCTGCGCCGGTTAACGTGCATTTACTAAAAAGCACTTTGCATTATCTGGATAGTGATCAGGTGAAAGAAGTTACTACTTCAGAAATTGTATTGGTACAGATCGATGAGGATAACTACTTTATGCGCGACAATCAGCTGATGCGCGTACTTAGCGGTGACAGTACAGGATTTGTTGCAGAGTTGGTATTAGCTGATTTTGGCGCACTGACCGAAAGTGGTGGTGCATACGGTTCTTCATCGAATGTACAGGCTACACGTAAACTTTCCTCATTAGAAATTGGTGGGATTAGTATAACCAATCACATGGAATTGAAAAGCAATAAAGAAAGTGGCTCTCTGCTTCCCCTCAATACAAAATATTTTATTGTAACTCCCGATGCAGTATATCCGGCAACCAAGAAAGGCATTGAGTCGCAATTGCCGGATAACAAAAAAGATGCCTTTAAGCAATTCCTTAAACAAAATAAAGTAGCCTGGAAGCGTCCTGAATCCCTGTCTGCTCTGCTTAACTTTTTTAAAGATTGACCTGATTAATGAAAAAGATCTATTGGGCGTTTGTTTGTTTTGCATTTATAGCTTGCACCAGTGAAGATTTATTACAAACTGAAGATCATACTACGAATGAAGTTACAGAGCCGGTTCTAACACAGAATTATGAGAATGGCTTTGTGCGTATAATGGTGACAGAGAACCTTTCGGATAAAATGGAAGCAGCGGCTATTATAGGTGAACGCCGAACAAAAGCTATGGCAGCAGACAATACAGTATCTGAAATAAAAATTCGTTCTGTTGAACGTACTTTTCCTCACGCGGGATCTTTTGAAGCGCGTACCCGGAAAGCAGGGCTTCATTTATGGTATGATGTAGAGTTTGACACACAGGTGCCTTTGGATGAGGCCCGTAAAAATTTGTCTGGTATAAAAGGTGTCAGAAAAGTAGAATACCGACCAGTGGTAGCCAGGTATGAGAATGGTCGTGTACTTGAAGTTGCAAACCAAATGGCACAGAATGTGGCTAAACCTTCTGCTGCGATGCCATTCAACGACCCGGAGCTTTCTAAACAGTGGCACTATTACAATGACGGCTCTTTGGGAGATAAATACGTTGCAGGAGCTGATATCAATTTGTTTAATGCATGGGATTACACCACTGGTTCGCCTGAAGTGGTTGTCGCCATTATAGATGGTGGCATTGACTATACGCATGAGGATCTTGCAGCCAATATGTGGGTAAATAATGCAGAGAAAAATGGCACATCTTCTGTGGATGATGATAATAACGGTTTTAAGGATGATATACACGGATATAATTTTGTTGCTAATATTGGAAAACTGGTTCCCAATGATCACGGCACGCACGTAGCCGGTGTCATAGCTGCGGTGACCAATAACGGAAAAGGTGTTTCCGGTATTGCCGGAGGGAACGGTCAGTCTGGCAGCGGAGTACGGCTGATGTCTTGTCAGATTTTCGTCGATGAAGATGATCCATATTCAGAAAATGCCGGACAAAATGGTGCACCAGCCATCAAGTACGCGGCTGATAACGGTGCGGTAATCTGCCAGAACAGCTGGGGTTACCCCACGCTTACCGAAATACCGGCATCCGATAAAGCGGCGATCGATTATTTCATCCAATATGCAGGCATCGATGAAAACGGCAGGCAGACCGGTGCCATGCGGGGCGGGATCGTTATTTTTGCCGCAGGTAACGAGAACAGAGCTGCGGCTGCCCCCGCCAACTATGAAAAAGTGGTGGCGGTCTCATCGATTGCTCCCGATTTCAGGAAAGCTTACTATTCCAATTTCGGCAGCTGGATCGATCTTGCCGCCCCGGGTGGCGATGTTCAGAGTTTTGGGAACAAGGGCACAATATTAAGTACCATTGTAGATGGTTATGGATATATGCAGGGCACATCAATGGCATGCCCGCACGTTTCAGGTGTAGCTGCATTGGTGTTGTCGTATTACAAAGGTAGTGGCTTCAATCCGGATATGTTACGTGCACGGTTGGAAAATGGCGCAACAAACATTGATAGTTACAATTCGAGCTATAAAGGGAAAATAGGCAAACTGGTGAATGCCCATGCTTCTCTTGCCAGTGGAAGTACAACTCCTCCCAATAATATTGGAACAGTTAACGGAACTGTTCAGTCAAATGTAGTTACACTTAACTGGACCATCCCCAGTGATCCAGATGATGGCAAACCTACTGGATTCAACGTCTATTACCGAAAAACACCGCTGACTGGGATCAATGTGAAAAATCCGCCTTCGGATGTAGAAATACGCAGTTTTTCTACTGGTCTTTTAAATGCAGGAGATCTGTTTGAAACACAAATTGAGGGGCTTGATTTTGACACGAAATATTACTTTGCGGTGAATGCTTTTGATTTTTCTGGAAATATGTCAACTCTTACATCTCAGATTACCCGGACGACCTTATCTAATAAGCCTCCTGTTATCAATGTACTTGATAGCACGAATGTAGCCCTGAGAGCTTATCAGTCAACTGTGCTTCACTTTTCCGGCACTGATCCCGATAACCATGAAGTTTGGTGGAGCATGGAACCTTCATCTTCTGCAGGTGTCACGCTTGTTGATATGGGCGGAGGGCAGATTCAGATAACCATTACCGGTGCTCTGTCACAACCGGGAAAATACAGTCTGGATCTAATTTTGGAAGATGAGTACGGAGCTACTGCTACTGAAATAATTAATTATGAGATATTAGAGAATCACGCCCCCGAGGTTGTTACTGCTCTGGACAATGTAACCATAGGCTCATTGAATAAAGAAATTTCTTTTTCTCTTTCAGCCTATTTCAGAGATCAAGACAACGAACCACTGAAATTTACTTTTAACAACACTGCTCCACATATCGTGAATGTGAACGAGAACAAAGGCCTGTTATATATTGTTTCTCTTGCTAATGGTCTCGCGCAGGTTACCGTAACTGCAACCGATGTGATGGGATTATCTGTTTCGCAACAGTTTAGTATCCTGATTCGGGATGAGCTTCAGGAAATTGATATTTATCCTAATCCGGTCAAGGACTTTGTTTGGTTGCGAACTGGAGAGAATCAGCGTTCCCTTGTAACTATTTTCAATAATGCAGGAGTGAAGGTGTTTGAAGATGAAATTGAAATATCGCCATTTGCCCCTGCCAAAATTGATATGTCGTCATTCAGTGGTGGCGTATACAGTGTGAACGTTAAATATGCAGACAAAGATATTCACAGACAGATCATCAAACTATGAAAAAAAGATATATTTCAAGTCTTATATTTTTGACATTTGTTGTGGCTGTTTCCTACAGCCAGAGTGTTTCATTTTTAAATACTCCTTCAGATGCCCGTACTGCAGCAATGGGTAATGCGGGGTATGTCCTCTCTTCACCATTTTCAGTGCAATACAACAGTGCCTCAATAATGCCTGAGAACGAATCATCGACAGGGGTGGGTGCTTCTGTTCTACTGTGGCAACCCCAGGTTTCGGATGCAACACTCTTTAATGTAGCCGGTTATAGAAAGATAAATAATTTCGGGTTTATGGCCGGCATTCGTTCCAACAAGCAGGGAGATATTACAAAAACTGACGATCATGGGAATATAATCGGATCATTTGCACCTTCTGAGTATTCATTAGAGTTGGGGATGGGTTACAGTGTCACTTCCAATATCTCTTTAGGTATATCTTTGCGTCATCTCTCTTCTCAGATCGATCAGGATACAAAGTCTTCCTCTCTGGCATCCGATATCTCTATGCTTTACCATAACGAAAAATTGCGTTTAGGGTTGGGGCTTTCCAACCTTGGCTCAAAAGTTGATTACGGTTATGCAAAATATAACTTGCCTACCCGTATCAAAACAGGGATTGCTTACCATTTTTCTTTGGATGGAAATCATGCATTCATCACAGCAGTTGATGCATTTTATCAATTGACACCCAGCTATAGCGGTATCGCGAGTGGATTGGGAGTGGAATATAATTACAAGAGAATGTTTGCTTTAAGAACGGGTTATCATTACGAAAGTGAGACTGTTGGAGCCTCCTACGCGACTATAGGTCTCGGAACAAAATTTTCTGCTCTGTCTTTAGATTTCGCTTATATGATTGCTCAGAGTAACAACCCAATGAAACAGACTATGCTATTCTCATTAAAATGGGAAAAATAGCTTCTTGATCAAGAAATTAATCATTGAGTCCGCTCCGATAACCTTTTTTTCTCAACTGAATGAGAACGGGATATTTTCGGAATCGGGCAGGATGGTTGGCAATATTGCCGTTAAAAATGATTTGATCGCGAAATAGGGCTCAGAAAATATTACTTTGACC
>JAENWZ010000434.1 GCA_016649795.1 Proteiniphilum sp.
CCCATTGGTGTTCCATCCAGGCAATAGTCGCCCTGCCACCACGCACCCGACACGGCTCCTGTATTGTGTTCGTAAAGATTCTCAGCGTGGATAATGTTACGGTTATAATGCATGTGCCCTGTGAGCAGGTGTACCTTGTAGGGTCTCAGCATCTCGAACAGTGAAGAGATGTTGATTGTTTGAGCGCTGATGGTTTGTGAGTCGTACTGAAAGGGTTTCACCTCCTCATCCAGACGCCCGGGGATATGCATGGATACAATGAGGGTGGATCCTTCCGGCACATAGGAGAGGTACTGTTCCAGCCATTCGAAAGTTTTTTCATCGATATATCCCATATAGAAATAGTCTCTGCCCAGGTAGAAGACATTATTCAGCACAATATAGTGAATCTGCCCCCTGCTAAATGAATAGTGATCCGGTCCGAATGTCTCCTCGTAGCGTTGGGTGGAGCTCTCCGTTGTTCGTCCTCCAAACTGCAGGTCGTGATTTCCCGGGAGTCGGTAAAAAGGTATCTCCGTACGATTAAGATGTTCAATATAAAGTGGATAAAGTTCCGGTTTATCTCCCACAAGATCTCCGCAATCGATGCCAAGGATATCTCTGTCAGGATATCCTGTTTTCAGTTGTTGGATATCTTCAACCACTTTCTCGTACATCTGAAAGTTCTCCTCCTTGTGAAACTGAGGATCGGCATGAACAAGAAGAAGGTGGTTTTCATCGTCTTTCGGATTCTCCGTCAGTTGAAAATCATACCTCTTCTCTTTTTCTCTTTCAATCTTTTGGTAAAACTGTGGCAGATTCATCTTCTCTTCCGGAAGATAACCGGCAGGAGTGCTGATGTAGACAAAGTTTGCATTGTTATCGGGCACCATTGAGTAGGAGCCGTCGCTGTCTGTAACCACGCAATTAAATCCATCGGTGACCACCACATTCCCGATGCCGTTGCCTCCGGCTGTCACCCTGCCTTGTATCAACTGTTGTCTTTCAGTTTTTTGAGCGCAGGAGAGGAAAAAGAGAACGGTTACAAACAGAAGAGCA
>JAENWZ010000034.1 GCA_016649795.1 Proteiniphilum sp.
ATTTCTTTGTCATAATATCCAAGACCATCCTGTCAGTCTCCTGCATTCCGCTGTTACCTATAAGGGCCATGTTTCTTATGGTTTGATCGATGTCCTCATCGATAATCCCCTCATCGATGAAACGTTTCCCGTTCTTCACATCTTCCGGTGTGACATTCTTCAGCAACTCCAGTCCGTTTTCCGGATTACCTCTCAATGCTCCCAATGTTATCGCGATCGGTAAACCAATCATGCCTGTACCGGGAATACCCACGCCCATGGCGTTTTTTACCACATTAGCGCTTAGGAATGCCTCAATCTTCTCAGGTCTCTTTTTTAATATCTGGCTCGCTTTGGCAGTGCAAAGAGCAACTGAAATGGGTTCTGTACATCCAATGGCAGGCACAATTTCCTGCTGCATGAGTAATTTGATGAGATTTCTTTTTTCTGTAGGTAGCATACACGTTTCGGCGGAATGATCAAGTTGTGCAAAAATAGTGAAAATTCCGCACATTCTCAGGAATATGGCAACTGCTTTTATTAAAGCGGTTTGTGTTTTCAAATTATTAATTATAATTTTGAGTTTTAAACCTGAAAGCTATGACCAACAAAGAACAACTGCTGCACTATGTGTGGAAATGCAGACTCTTTCCACCCGACTCTCTTGAGACGGTTGACGGACAGAAGATAGAGGTGATAGATCCGGGTATACATAACACGGATGCCGGTCCCGATTTTTTTAATGCCAAGATTAAAATAGGGGACAAACTGTGGGCGGGAAACGTAGAGATACACTGCACTTCTGCCGATTGGGTGAAGCATGGTCATCACATTGATAAAGCATACAATTCGGTTATTCTACACCTGTCGGAAAAAGTAAACAGGGAGGTTATGAACGAAAAGGGACAACAGATTCCTCAATGTGAAATAGTGGTTCCCGAAAGTGTTCGCAAGAATGCCGATTATCTGTTGTACAGCGACACTCCTTTACCCTGCAAAAACGAACTTTCTTCTCTGCCCAAGGCGATAATCAGTTCATACCTCTGTCTCTTGTCTTTAGAGCGGTTAGAGCGGAAGATGAACGATATTTTCAGGCATCTGGACCGGTTCGGCAATTCCTGGGATGAGGTCCTCTATGTGTTGCTTACACGCAATTTCGGGTTCGGATTGAACTCCAATGAGTTTGAAAGTCTGGCACTATCATTGCCCTTCAATTATATTCAGAAACAGAGTGACAATCTTTTTCAGGTTGAAGCACTCATGTTTGGACAGGCCGGAATGCTGGAAGATACCACGCTGAATGATGAATACTATATGCGATTGCAAAAAGAGTATCTGTTCTTGAAATCAAAATACGGGCTGAAAAACAGGGAGGGTTTTCTGGTTAAAAAAATGAGAGTGCGTCCCCTATCATCTCCTCTCTTGCGAATAGCACAACTGGCAGCGCTATTACAAAAATCCGGCCGTCTGTTTTCCTCGATCCTTGAGAAGGAGGAGTATCAGCAATTGCTCACTCTTTTTCAAACAGAACCATCGCTCTATTGGCAAACGCACTACTCCTTTGGCAAGAAATCGCCGAAAGCCGGTAAACAGCTTGGAGAAGCTTCACTCAATATAATCCTGATCAATACGGTTACACCCCTATTGTTCGCGTATGGCAAGAAAACCGCCACCGACCTCTATTGTGACCGTGCTGTCGGGCTTTTGGAGTCGTTAAAGCCCGAAAGAAACAGCATTGTTGCCGAATTCAGCGCTGCAGGCGTCATTCCGGTGAATGCATCAGATAGTCAGGCGCTTATACAGTTGCGGAAAGAGTATTGCGATAAACGCAAATGTCTTTATTGCCGAATAGGTCATACCATTCTTTCCTCCCGCGCATTGATGACTTAATTTCGCTTCAGAATGGTTTTTCACTATTTTTCTGAATTCATTTTCACTAAACTACTTAAAACATTGTACTTTTGTGCAGAAAACGGCAATGTTCATTCTAAAGCTGCAACATGTTGAATAAATTTTTCTCCTTTCTATCGTTTCTGTTTCTGACAATCCTGGCTATTGTTATGTTCCATTCATGTGCGAATATGGCATCACCCACGGGAGGGGCTTATGATGTGACACCCCCCGCAGTTAGAAGCGCGACACCCGAATTTAATTCAGTGCGATCCACTCCCAACAGGATTGAGATTGAGTTTGATGAAAATATAAAAATTAAAACACCCAGTGAGAAGGTGATCATCACACCTCCGCAACAAAGTTTACCTGTAATCAGGTCTGTAGGTAAAAAGGCGATAGTGGAACTGAGCGATGAACTGTTACCCAATACCACTTACACAATCGACTTTACAGATGCAATAGTGGATAACAACGAAGAGAATCCGCTGGAGAATTTTGTCTTTTCTTTTTCTACAGGTGATCAGCTGGATACCTTGTCTGTTTCCGGGAAAGTGGTTACAGCACAAGAGCTTGAACCGGTTACCGGTATTTATGTGGGGATCCATTCTAATTTTGATGATACGGTCTTTACAAATCTGCCGTTCGAACGCATCTCCAGAACAGATTCACGGGGTAATTTCACCGTACGGGGAATGGCCCCGGGGAGCTATAAGGTGTTTGCACTAGCCGATTTGAACAGGGACTACAAGTATGACAGTCCCCAGGAAGCGGTTGCTTTTCTTGACTCTGTCATCATTCCCTCCACCATGCCTGCGGTACGACAGGATACGGTCTTTGTGGACAGTATCACCGTTGACACGATAATGACAGTCAGTTATACCCGTTTTATGCCCGATGATCTGCTGCTGCGCTCTTTTCTGTCCGATTTTCAGCGGCAGTATTTGCAAAAACATGAACGGCCGGAACAGCACAGAATCAATCTCTTTTTTGCAGCACCCACAACTGCACCTACTTTCTTTTTATTGAATCCGGAGGTATCGGCCGACAACTGGTATGTGGCCGAGCGAAGCGCTAAAAACGATACCCTGATGCTTTGGA
The DNA here is from genome assembly GCA_016649795.1 of Proteiniphilum sp. GTDB lineage: Bacteria > Bacteroidota > Bacteroidia > Bacteroidales > Dysgonomonadaceae > Proteiniphilum. Next base: position 2,971 of record JAENWZ010000034.1, read on the forward strand.
TCACTGACTCACTGATCTATCAGCAGGATTCCATAAAGATGAAAATCGACTATATACGTACAGACTCTTTAAATATAAACTATATCGCCACAGATACGCTCAATTTCAATTTCCGGAGATCAGCACGTGAACGGCAAGCTGAAAAAAAGGAGCAAGAGGAAGAGGAGAAGGAGGAAAAGACAATCAGATTTCTGGGGGTCAATACCAATGTGAAGTCCTCCTTTGAATTGTTTAATCCTGTAAGGATTGAGTTTGAACAACCTGTTGTCCTGTTTGATTCAAGCTTTGTAAGACTCTCAAAAGAGGTAGATTCTCTTTTTGAACCTGTACCATTCATCTTTGAGACTGATTCATTAAACCCCCGTAAATATACGTTGCGCCCCAAATGGGAGCCGGGGGGGAAATATAAGATGACGATTGATTCTGCCACAGTCTTCAGTCATTATGGCCTGTGGAATAACGGGTTTGAGCAGAGTTTCACAGTGAAGCCACTGGATCAGTACGGGAACCTTGAGATAACAATTACAGGAATTCCCGATGGTAAACCGGCTTTCGTGGAGCTGTTGGATAAAACGGATAAACCTTTTCGGAAAAGTTTTGTCAAAGGCAACGTGACAAGATTTCAAGACCTGCTTCCCGGTGAAATCTATGCGCGAATTGTGATAGATGAAAATGAAGACGGCATCTGGACTACCGGGAACTATACAGAGAAGAGGCAACCTGAAGCGGTCTTTTACTTTCCGGGCATACTGGTGATAAGAGCCTATTCCGATCATGTTGAGGAGTGGGATATCTATTCTACTCCGGTGATAAGGCAAAAACCGCTGGAGATAACAAAGAATAAACCGGAAGAGAAGAAGCGGAGAGATCCGAATCTGGAAAGAGACAGAGAACAGCAAAGCCGTCAGGGTTCACCCTTCTCAGGATCAGGGTCAGCAGGAGGCAGGAGCGGCGGAAGCCCAACAGGCATGCAGCAAAACTGAGGAATGAGATAATTGCTGCGATTTCGAAACAAATAAAATTGATGATGAATAAAAAAAATAGCGTTATAATTATTTTACTTCTATCCTTTTTTGGTTTTCTGCAAATGAATGCGCAGTGTAAACTTACAAACAAGGCTTTTTCGAGTGGTGAAGAGATACAGTACGATCTCTATTTCAGTTATGGCTTCCTGAATGCGCGTGCAGGGAAGGGGTCACTATCTGTGACTGAGGCAAACTATCGCGGGCAGAATGCATACAAGACAGTAATGATGCTCAATACCTCAGGCTTAGCCGGAAACCTTTACACGGTAAACGATACGCTCACATCCTATATTGACATGTATCTGCGCCCATTGCTGTTTACTAAGGAGGCATTTGAAGGAAAAGATTATTCTGTTGAACGACAGACATTCACTTATACCGGAGATAAGGTAAATATCCGTGCCATTCGCCATTGGAATGGGGAGGAGAGATTCGATGAGGTAGTGACAACCGATGAGTGCACCTACGATTATCTTTCTATACTGCCTTACGTGCGTAACCTCGATTATACCGGTATGAAGTCCGGTGACAGGAAATATATTCAGTTTATATCAGGGAGAAGACCTGTGAATATGTATATCAACTTTTTGGGAAATTCATCGATAAAGGCAAATAACGGTGTAGAATATGAGGTTATAAACATCTCCATGACAATCCATGATGATTCCTTTACCGACCAGAAAGAGGCACTCAAGGCTTCCATCACCAACGATGCAAATCGTACACCCGTGATTATCGACACAAACCTGAAGATCGGTTCAGTGAGAGCTGTTTTGCGCAAGATTAAAGGAGTAAGACACTGATAAGCGTGGCGGTAAATTGGGATCATAATAAATAGTTTTAATCGTATGAAAAAGCAAGTTGTTCTGTTTTGCATGATTTTGTGTGTCGCGTTGGTGGCAAATATTTCGTCTGCCCCGGCACAGGACGCCGAGGACCCTTATGTGATTATTGTTGAATTCACTTTCGATGAGAAAGATGTGGACAAAGCGATTGATCTATTGCTGGACATGCAGACACAAACACTGGAGAATGAAGAGGGGTGTTTAATATATGATGTGCTGTTGAGTGAAGATGATCCTTCCAGAATTTTCATTTACGAAAGTTATGAAAATGAGGTTGCTTTTAAAGTACATGAAAGCAGTGATTACTTCAAAACAATTGTATCAAAGCAATTGACACCGCTGGTAAAAGAGTCAAAAGTGACAAAAGTAGTCCCTCTGAGTCAGGAAGAGAGTTTCATCGATGAGGAGGTTTAAAAGAGTCCTAACTCTTTTATTTAAAGAAATTTATCTTTAAATATAGCTTAAGATTCTGAAATTTCTCCAAAAAGAGCGTATCTTTGTCTACATTTTCGTTAAGTAATGAGGAGAGGACGAGTTTTCTGATACTATCGAGAATAACTAACTTTAGTGAATCATTAAAGGACAGGAAAGGAATGCCAGAACAGATACACTCCACAAAGATACCCGAGCCGGCACTAAGAAGGCTTCCCTGGTACTTGTCGTATGTGAAATTGCTTCAAAGCCGGGGAGAAACGATCGTTTCATCCACTCAAATTGCGAAAAAAATCGATGTCTCCGCTTCTCAGATAGCCAAAGATCTTTCGTATGTAGACATACACGGGAAGACGAGAGTAGGATACGATATTGATGAATTGATCAATGTGCTGGAGACCTTCCTGGGTTTTACCAATACGCACAGGGCTGTTGTCTTTGGCGTTGGAAGTCTGGGTGCAGCGCTCTTGTCGGATTCGGGGCTTGAACAGTTTGGATTGAAAATTATCGCCGGTTTCGATGTGAATGCATCAATAGTTAATAAAGAAATAAACAATATACCCGTTTTTCATTCCGGTGAATTTATCCGGAGAAACGAAATAATAAAAGCGGAAATAGGGATTCTCACGGTTCCTCCCGGTATTGCACAAGAAGTATCTGAATACATGATTCGTGGGGGTATCAAGGGAATATGGAATTTCACACCATTCAGAATCCTTGTACCTGAGGGGGTTGTATTACAAAACACCTCCCTTTATGCACACCTTGCCGTGATGTTTAACCGTTTGAAGTCATGAAGATATTTGCTATTGGGCTTAATTACGCTTCACACAATAATGAGATGAAACGTACGTTCGAGAGTAAGGAACCGGTTCTTTTCATGAAACCGGATACCGCTCTGCTCAAAGATGGTAAGCCCTTTTTCCTGCCCGATTTCTCGGAAGAGGTGCATTACGAGACGGAACTGGTAGTGAAAATAAACCGTTTGGGGAAGAATATTGGTGAACGTTTTGCCCATCGCTATTACAATGAGATAACAGTAGGTATTGATTTTACCGCTCGCGATCTGCAAAAAAAACAGAAAGAGCTGGGGTTGCCCTGGGAGATAGCGAAAAGCTTCGATCACTCAGCCGCCATTGGAGCGTTTATCTCAAAAGAAGAAGTAACAAACATTCAGGATCTGAATTTTCATCTGGATATTAACAGCAAAACGGTACAGCAAGGCAATACCAAAGAGATGATCTATCCGGTGGACCGGATTATTTCGTATATTAGCAAATTCTTTACGTTGAAAATTGGGGATCTCATTTTTACTGGCACCCCCGCAGGCATAGGGCCGGTAGGTATTAACGACCATTTGCAGGGCTATATTGAAGATAAAAAACTGATGGATTTCCGGGTGAAATAATCTTTCGCCCAACTATAATATCGATATAACATGAATAGAACATTACACTCTTTTTTGTTCTCCGGTCTGTTTGCTCTATTGAGTAATATTACGCTGGCACAGGATTATAATCCCATACCAGTTGCGATGCCCTCTTTGCTGTTCGCACCCGATGCAAGGGGCGGAGGAATGGGAGACATAGGTGCTGCAACCATGCCCGATGTTTATTCACAACACTGGAACGCGGCAAAATATCCCTTTATTACCAGCGATGCTGGTATCTCTTTCTCCTACACTCCCTGGTTAAGTAAACTGGTAAGCGATATCAATCTTTTGTACGCGTCGGGATACTGGAAACCGGGAAATGATAATCTGAGTGCCATTAGTGCGTCGTTGCGCTATTTTTCGCTGGGTAGTATCGATATTGCTGATATGAACGGAGAATTTTGGCAATCTGTTTCACCGCATGAGTTTGCGCTGGATGTGGCCTACTCCAGGAAGCTCTCGGAGGGATTCTCCGGAGCTGTAACACTCCGTTATATCCGTGCCGATTATTCAACCGGCAATGACGAGACAACACCAGGAAATGCTTTTGCGGCAGATATCGCAGGGTACAATGAATCCTATATCAACCTGGGTCGCTCAGAAGCGTTGCTTGGTTTTGGAGTCACTCTTTCCAATATCGGGACAAAGATCTCTTACGATGGTGGTGCCAGTTCCATGTTTCTTCCTGCTAACCTGAGGGTAGGAGCATCATTGGGTCTTCCGCTTGATGATAAAAACAGCATCTCATTAAGCGTCGATCTCAACAAGCTGCTGGTACCCACTCCACAGTTGCCTGACAATAACGAGACCCCCGATGAGGCACAACAACGCATCGACGATTATAATAACATCTCTTCCATTGGTGGGATATTCAAATCGCTGGGTGATGCCCCGGGAGGATTCGGGGAGGAGATGAAGGAGGTCATCTGGTCGCTGGGAGCAGAGTATACCTACGACAATCAGTTCTCGCTGCGGACAGGATATTACAATGAGAACGAGTACAAGGGCAATAGGCGCTATTTTGCCTTTGGCGCCGGCTTCAGAATGAAATCGTTCCAGATTGATGCGGCTTACCTGCTCTCAACAGCTCAGTCAAACCCTTTGGACCAGACATTGCGACTCTCTCTGGGATTCGATATTGAAGGAATAAGGAACTTAATGAGATAGTCATGAAGATCAGAATCGGCTTTGGCTATGATATGCACCCTCTTAAGGAAGGAAGGGAGTTATGGATTGGCGGCATACAGCTTGACCATAAGATGGGCTTACAGGGTCATTCCGATGCAGACGTACTCATTCACGCGATCTGTGATGCGCTGTTGGGTGCCGCTAACCTGCGTGATATAGGTTATCATTTTCCCGATACCTCGCCGAAGTTTGAGAACGCGGACAGTAAAATACTTCTGAAAAAGTGTGTCGCCCTACTCACGGAACGCGGTTTCTCAGTGGGAAACATAGATGTTACGGTATGTGCAGAGCATCCTAAGCTCAACCCGTATATTTCCGCAATGCAACAGAAACTGGCAGAGGTGATGGGGGTAGATGTTGAAGCTATCTCCATTAAAGCGACCACATCCGAGAGAATGGGCTTTGTGGGACGTGAAGAGGGTATTACGGCATACGCAGTAGCGCTGATAGAAAATAGTTAACATTGTGATGTTGCTTGTCAGATGGTTACAGCGGATGAAACAATCGCAGGGGCATGGTATTCATTCACCGTTCGCTTACGATCTGATCACAAACATACTTCGTTCTCCCTACAGCTATTACGCTTTTCAGGATATAGAAAAAGTGCTCACGGAGTGTGGTCTCGATACTAATCTCATTACTGAATTCAATCACCTCTCTTACCGCCTTGTGCATCAATTTAAGGCGAAAACAATCCTGGAAATCAATTCCGGAAAAGGAGTGAACACCCTTTTCCTCACGGCTCCTGCTGCCGATATTCACTGCACCTGTCTGGAGGTGGATGCTGAAGAAGTTGCCATTGCCAAAGGTCTTCAGGAGAAATCCGGCATGAATAGCGAGGTGATACCGATGCTGCCTACCGGCGATAAGAAACGTTACGATGCAATTTTTGTCAACCTGAAAGAAAAGAATCAAATATCCATCGACACACTTATGGAGCACAGCCATGAAAACAGTTTCTGGGTGTTTTATCCCTTAAATAACAACTCGAGCAAACAATTTTGGAACAATATCGTTAAAGATGAACGTGCAAGGATCACGTTCGATATGAAGAATAGGGGAATAGTGTTTTTGCGATTCTCCCGGTACAAATTAAACTATCTCGTATAATCCTATCTCATACTGTTCAACATCAGAAGTGATACATTTAAAATATCAGAATGAAGAAAAGCATTATCTATACAAAAACCGGCGACAAGGGATCTACATCGCTTGTTGGTGGTACACGCGTACAAAAAACCCATATTCGTCTGGAGTCTTACGGAACCATCGACGAGCTGAACAGCTATATCGGTTGGTTGAATTGTGAGATGAAAGTAAAGGAGCATCATGACTTCCTTCTGTTTATCCAGCATAAACTCTTTACTGTGGGATCTTATCTCGCTACAGAAACAGAAAGCAAACAGCCGGATGCTGTCAGCATCATCACCGGTAAAGACATCGCAAGAATTGAGGAACAGATTGATAAAATAGATGCCTCACTACCCAGGTTAAACCGTTTTGTGCTGCCGGGTGGTAACGAGGCAGCATCGCGGGCCCATATTTGCCGTACTGTCACACGCAGGGCTGAGCGCAACGTGTACTGCGTAGCCGATGATTTTCCTGTTGCCGAAGAGGTGTTGATCTTCCTGAATCGTCTTTCAGACTACTTTTTTGTCCTTGCAAGAGAGGAAAGTAACAAAACATCGGAAGAAATATTCTGGGAACAGGGTGATATATGAAAACTTTTTATACATTTGCCGAAAATTTGGAACAAACAACTAAAGAAAGGATATTTCAATGTATTGGACACTTGAACTGGCATCGAGATTAGAAGATGCTCCCTGGCCCGCTACAAAAGATGAATTAATAGATTTTGCCCAGCGCTCGGGTGCACCGCTGGAGGTGATTGAGAATCTTCAGGAGATTGAAGAAGAAGGCGAGGTATTTGAATCTATTGAGGATATATGGCCTGACTATCCCAGTAAAGAGGATTTCTTCTTTAACGAGGACGAATATTGATTTAACTGCTCACAAAAAAAGCATCCCGATTGTAAAGTTGGGATGCTTTTTTGTATCATATTAAGTCAATGTGAGAAATAGACTTTTATAATAACAAGCGTTAGAGTAGTTTGTCAATTTTGTCGGTGAACATGTTTTTGGGGCCTGCACCTACCACCTTATCCACCACTTCTCCGTTTTTAATGAAGAGTACGCTGGGGATGTTGCGGATGCCATATTTGGATGTGGTGTCATCGTTGTTGTCCACATCCAGCTTGCCAACAGTCACTCTCTCTTTATACTCTTCGCTGATCTGTTCAATGATGGGTCCAACCATCTTGCAGGGACCGCACCATTCTGCCCAGAAGTCGATGACTACCAGTTGGTCTGTTTTCAACACTTCTTCTATGTTCGCGTCTGTAATTTGTAGCGCCATTTCTGTCTGTTTTATTTGTTATATGATTAATTGATTTTAAAGTCTATAGATAGATTATCCCTCAAATAATCGATGAAATGCTTATTCACCTGTATCCTGGCAGGACGTGAAAAAAGCTGGATATTCATATGTGATTCCTCTCCGATTATCTGGAAATATAACAATGCATTTCCGGAATTGTTTTTCACGAGTGCCGATAATTCTGCTACCGTGGTGTCATCTAATTCGGTAAGAGGAATTTGAAGGGTGATTTTGGAAACCACTTTCTCTTTCATCTCCGACAGTAAGCTGATAGATAATAACTTCACCTCCAGCTCATCCTGGCGGTATCGTTTGGCCTGCACCTTTGCCACTATATAGACAGATAATCCGATCCGTGCATATCTGCCGAAATTGACACTGTCTTCGCTGAAGAGTGCAATATCATAACTACCCGAATAATCCTCAAGCTTGAAGATGGTGTAGGGGGACCCTCTTTTTGTCTGCCCCTCGCGTACCGCCGTGATGATCCCTCCAAACGTGATATCCTTCCCGTTCATAGCGTCGAGATCCTGCAATTTTGCGGCATCGGCATTGCATACATACTTCAGAATAAATTCGTAATCGTCTAGCGGATGAGCCGAGAGATAGATGCCGATCAGCTCCCGCTCTTTGTTTAGCTTCTCCAGATCGGACCAGCGTGCTGCCTGAGGAATCTCCGGTTGGGCAATCTGGAATGATGTATCATCACCGAAGAGAGAAGTCATCGATGTCTCATTTTCTTGCTGATATTTATTCCCGTAACGAACCAGCGTTTCGAGAAACTCTTCCCCCTTGCTGTTCACTGCGACAAATTGTTCCCTGTGCATGCCCGGTAACGAATCGAATGCACCGGCAAGCGCCAGGGATTCTATATTTTTCTTGCCGCAGGAAGAGAGGTTCACCCGCTCAACGAAATCGAATATATCTTTGAAAGGACCGTTTTTAGTCCTCTCCTCAATGATATCCGTCACAGCTCCATGCCCCACACTTTTAATGGCAGCCAGACCAAAACGCAGATCACCCTCTTTGTTCACGGAGAATTTAAGGAACGATTCGTTTACATCCGGACAGAGAACATTCATGCCCATCGCCTTGCATTCGTCCATGAATTTCGTGATCTCCGTGATATTGTTCAGGTTGTTGGAGAGCACGGCAGCCATATATTCAGACGGGTAGTTGGCTTTAAGCCACGCTGTCTGGTAAGCTATCCACGAGTAGCAGGTGGCATGTGACTTGTTGAAGGCATAGGAGGCAAATTTCTCCCAGTCGCCCCAGATCTTGAGAAGAATCTTTTCATCATAGCCGTTCTTCATTCCTCCCGTCAGGAATTGCTGTTTGAGCGCCGTCATTTTTTCGATAAGTTTCTTGCCCATCGCCTTACGCAATTCGTCCGACTGACCCCGTGTGAAGTCGGCAAGCAGACGGGAAAGAAGCATCACCTGTTCCTGATAGACCGTAATCCCGTATGTTTCGCTCAGGTACTTCTCCATGATGGGCAGGTCATATTTGATCACTTCCCTGCCATGCTTACGAGCAATAAAGGAGGGTATATAATCCATGGGCCCCGGCCGGTAGAGCGCGTTCATGGCGATAAGGTCCTCGAACTTGCTGGGTTGCAGTTCTTTGAGGTATTTCTGCATCCCTGCGGACTCAAACTGAAAGGTGCCGGTGGTCTGACCGTTGCAATAGAGGCGGTAGGTGGTTTCATCCTCCGTATCAATGGTATCGATATCCACCTTAATGCCACGGGTCTGTTCAATGGTGGCAAGTGCATCTTTGATAATGGAGAGGGTCTTGAGTCCCAGGAAGTCCATCTTGATCAACCCTGTCTCTTCAATCACAGATCCTTCATATTGTGTCACCAGCAATTTCTCTTTGGTCTCTTTGTCTTCAGCGGTACTGATGGGGACAATATCAGAAATATCTGATTGGCCTATGATGACACCACAGGCATGTACACCTGTGTTCCGTACGTTCCCTTCGAGCATTACGGCATATTTGATTGTATCTCTCACCAATGGATCGCTGCTGTTGGCTGCCTGCTGCAGTTCGGGCACATTTTCGATCGCTGCCTTCAGGTTGACTTTCTTCACGTTCGGTATCCTGTCGGGAATCAATTTTGCCAGCCTGTTCGATTCGGACAGTGGTAGTTTGTGTACGCGTGCCACATCCTTAATAGATGATTTTGTAGCCATCGTCCCGTAGGTGATAATGTGCGCTACTTTTTCGCTGCCATATTTCTCTGTCACCCAGCGGAGCACCTTGCCACGTCCTTCATCGTCGAAATCGATATCGATGTCCGGCATGGAGATACGGTCGGGGTTAAGAAAACGTTCGAACAGCAGATCATACTTCAGCGGATCGATATCTGTAATTCCAAGGCAGTATGCCACGGCTGATCCCGCGGCTGATCCGCGGCCGGGACCAACGGCTACATCCATCTTCCTGGCTGCATTGATGAAGTCCTGCACGATGAGGAAATACCCCGGGAATCCCATGTTCTTTATCGTATCCAGCTCGAATTGAAGTCGCTCTGTAATCTCTTCCGTGAGCACCTCGCCATAGCGTTTACGTGCTCCTATTTTTGTGAGGTATGCCAGATAATCTGATTCCAGCTTTACCCTGATC
>JAENWZ010000066.1 GCA_016649795.1 Proteiniphilum sp.
ACTGCGTCCGATCCAGTTACGCTGTGTCTCCTTCAGTGAGTCGGTCCACTCTATTTTATCCAGACCGTTGAGCAGACGCTGCGCATAAGCCGCAACACGCAGGCACCACTGACGCATCTTTTTTTGTTCCACAGGATAACCGCCGCGAACGGACAACCCTTCACTAACCTCATCGTTGGCAAGAACTGTACCCAGCTGCGGGCACCAGTTAACCATTGTATCACCCAGATAGGCAATGCGGTAGTTCATCAGTATCTCCTGTTGCTCTTTCTCCGTTTTACTGTTCCACTCTTCAGCCGTGAACTCCATCGGTTCACTGCAAGCCAGATCCAGACCGGAGGTACCCTGTTGCGCAAAAACCTCAGTCAGCTCTGCAATGGGACGAGCCTGATCAGCCTGATTACAGTAATAGGAATTAAACATCCTAATGAACGCCCATTGAGTCCATTTGTAGTATGCGGGATCACAGGTACGCACCTCACGGCTCCAGTCGTAAGAAAATCCAATCTTATCGAGCTGTTCGCGATAGCGGGTGATGTTGTTTTGTGTGGTTATAGCCGGATGTTGTCCGGTTTGAATAGCGTATTGCTCCGCGGGAAGACCATAGGCATCAAAACCCATGGGATGCAGCACATTGAAGCCCTGCAGACGTTTGAATCTCGAAATTATATCCGAAGCGATGTACCCCAGCGGGTGACCCACATGCAACCCTGCTCCCGATGGATAAGGGAACATATCCAGTACATAGAACTTGGGTTTTGAGCTATCCTCCGATACTTTATAGGTCTGGTGGTCAATCCAGTATTGCTGCCACCGTTTTTCTATCTCCCCGAAATTGTAATCCATTCCATTCCTTTTTAAAAAACGGTGCAAAGTTAGCAAAAAACTTCTGAACTTCAGTCTTTAAAGCAAGGGGTTTTGAGAAGCACTACAACAGGCTGTAAGCCGAATGTGAACAGGGAAGAACTAACTCCTGTACATCTCTTCAATCAGACCGGCATATCTTTCCAGGATCACCTTCCTGCGTAACTTGAGTGTATTGGTTAATTCACCGGTCTCAATCCTGAACGGTTCAGGCAACAGGGTAAATCTTTTTATCTTCTCGTACGAAGTAAATTGCGATTGCAACAACTCAACCCTGCCAAAAATAAAGTCGATTATCTCTTCATTTTTCGCCAGCTCTTCCACTGATCCGAAAGGTATATTCTGTTCCTGTGCATAGCTCTTTAACTGATCGTAATTGGGAACGATGAGCGCACTCACAAATTTCCTGTCGTCACCGATGACTGCCACCTGATCAATATATTTATCCTCCCCGATACGTGTTTCAATCATTTGCGGAGCAATGTATTTCCCGTTGGATGTCTTGTAAAGATCTTTGATACGTTCGGTAAGGATAATTTCGTTGTTTTCTGTCAGGGTGCCTGCATCTCCTGTCCTGAAATAACCATCTTCCGTAAAAACCTCTTTGGTTGCTTCCGGTTTATTATAATAACCGGTCATCACTGTCTCCCCTTTCACCAGTATCTCGTTATTCTCTCCGATCTTCACTTCAACATCAGGCATCAATTTCCCTACTGTCCCTATACGAAATCCTTTTGCAGGAAAACAACTTACTGTTGCAGTAGTCTCAGAGAGACCATAACCATAAATAATATGCACGTCGATAGATTGCATGAATTCGTTGATTGTGTCGGACAATGGTGCACCTGCCACTGGAAAAAAATTGCCGCGGTCGATACCCACAACACGCTTGATAAGATAAAACAGCGTGTGCTGATAAAGAAAAAATTTCACCCGGATGCTCAATGGGGCTCTTTTCTCTTCATTCACAAACTCCAGGTTGTACCGACGGCCCGTTTTCACCGCATCCAGGAACAACCATTTTAAGATGCCCGATGAATTATCTATCGTCTCTTTCACTCCATCATACACTTTTTCCCAGAAACGGGGAACGTTGCTCATTAATGTAGGACGCACCTGCTTGATCGTTTTTCTGATTTCACTTGGCTCCTTGTTCACCGCAATAACAACACCTTTGTAGAGACAATAATAGGTCCAGGCTTTCTCAAAGATATGCGTCAGCGGAAGAAAGCACATGGAGATATCTTTCTCCGACATATTGATAAGACGCATATCATGAATCTTCAAGGCTTTTGTATAATTGGCATGCGTCAGCATCACACCTTTTGGCTCTCCGGTGGTACCCGAAGTGTAGATGATCGTAGCCAGATCATTCTTTTTCAGTTGTTTCAACCGCGCACTGACCAACGCCGTCGACTCAGAGTTGTCTCCTGTGGTGATAAAATCATCGAAATAGAGTGATGACTTGTCATCACTCTTCAGGACGACATTCCTGTCGAAAATAATCAGTTTTTCGAGGAAAGAACTCTCTTGCTGCACCTTATAAGCGTTGTTATACTGGAACTGCTCACCTATAAAAATCAGTTTTATTTGCGCATCGTCCACGATATAACTCACCTGCGTGGGAGAGGCAGTGGCATACATGGGAACCATCACTGCTTTGTTGGCATAGGCGGCAAAATCGGTAATGAGGTATTTCTCCATGTTCTGAGAGTAAATACCCACATTATCGTTTGGATTAAGGCCCATTTCAGCCATTGCCCGGGCCGTTTTCATAACCTTTTCTGAAAAAACTATCCACGACATATCGAGCCATTCTCCCCCTGAAGCCTGATACTTCAATGCGGTTTTATTTTTCAGTTTAATTGTTTGTTTGTGGACGAGCTCTCCCAAGTGATAATATGCCATTTTTATTGCTTTTAGTGTTTTCAAAAATACACTTTTTGACCGAATTATCTACATAAACATTGCTCTTTTTATAGATTTGTTGTTATTTGAGAATGATTTTTCCAAAATATTTTCTTAACAATTTAAAAACGCGGCGTTTAATTAACTACACTTAACGACAATTTTAATGGTTGAACAAAACATTGCATTTATCTTTGCGTTGTTATGAAAAGACGGTTGCACATATTTATGGCGCTCATATACGCACTTTTGCCGTTCACGGTGAGAGCACAAGAGTATTATGCCGTTAATCTGAACCCCGACAGGCAGGTTCCGGTGTCAACTATTTTCTTAATGCCAAACGTTTATCCTGCAGTAATCCAAAATGGTGATACCATTGCCTGTATGTGGCTCACTGATTTCATTAAATATTCACCTGTCACCTTCCGCAGTACAAAAGAGAAGGTGGTCTATTCCAAACTGATTCGCGACGTAAAAAAGACACTCCCCTACGCCAAAGAGATTGCCGGCATCATTACCGAAACTTACGAGTATATGGAGACTCTTCCCAACGATAAAGCGAGACAAAATCATCTGAATAAGATGGAAAAATATTTTATGGACGAATATACTCCCAAAATGAAAAAACTGACCAAATCGCAAGGTCAGCTACTGATGAAACTGGTGGACAGAGAAACCAACTCCTCCTCCTATCATATTATTGATGCATTTATGGGCGGTTTTAAAGCATGGACCTATAATGTCTTCGCAGGGCTATTCGGAAACAGTCTGAAAGTCCGATACAACCCATACGGTGAGGACCGCGCAACTGAGCGTATTTGCGTTCTTGTGGAACAGGGAGAGGTCTAAACAGCTTTTTTTGCTTTCTTTCTGAACTAATTCAATCCCACTTCTCAATCCTTTTTTTTCTGAGAATCAGCCTGCGGTTCGCTAATCACGGATATAATCATTAACTTTGCAGCAATTTTTTTATCTGATGTATGCGATTAAATTTTCTAAGTGATTTTCAGCCTGTACTTTTTCAAACCTTTAAAACCTACAATAAAGAGAAATTCATTGCTGATGTGATGGCAGGATTGATTGTAGGTGTTGTGGCGCTGCCACTGGCCATCGCTTTCGGTATAGCATCGGGAGTGGCACCTGAGAGAGGTATTTATACGGCTATTATTGCCGGCTTCATCATCTCCTTCCTGGGAGGCACCAGCGTACAGATTGGTGGGCCTACAGGTGCGTTTATCGTGATTGTTTATGGTATTGTGGAACAATACGGAGTGCAGGGACTGGCACTGGCAACCGTTCTTGCAGGCGTGATGCTTGTCTTGATGGGGGTTCTGAAACTGGGAACGGTCATTAAATTCATCCCATACCCTATCGTGGTTGGATTCACCAGCGGTATCGCACTCACTATCTTCTCCACGCAGATAAAGGATTTTTTTGGGTTGACAACACCGAAACTGCCCTCCGGATTCTTTGAGAAGTGGATGGTCTATTTTCAGCATTTCGATACAGTTAACTGGTCAACAGCACTCATAGCCATTACAACTGTTGCCATCATAATGCTTACACCAAAAATAGTAAAGAAAATACCAGGTTCGCTCATCGCCATCATCGTGATGACGGTTGCTGCCTACCTGATGAAAAGCTATGGTAACATCACCGGAATCGAAACAATCGGCGACAGGTTTGCCATCAATAACCAAATGCCGCAACTGGAACAAATTCCTATGAACCTCGAAAGCATCCGCCTTTTGTTCCCCGCGGCGTTCACCATAGCCATGCTGGGAGCCATAGAGTCATTGCTCTCCGCTACCGTGGCCGATGGTGTCACCGGGAAAAAACACAACTCCAACATGGAACTTGTAGCGCAGGGTGTAGCTAACATAGCAGTGCCTTTTTTTGGAGGTATCCCGGCTACGGGAGCCATCGCCCGCACAATGACCAACATAAATAACGGCGGAAGAACACCGGTGGCGGGAATCATTCATGCAATGGTATTGTTACTGATTGTCTTATTCCTAGGTGATCTCACGAAACATATACCCATGGCATGTCTGGCGGGTGTACTGGTGGTAGTGGCATATAACATGAGTGAATGGCGCACCTTTATCTCACTCATAAAACAATCGAGATCTACGCTGGCTATTTTACTGACCACCTTTTTACTGACGGTGATATTCGACCTGACCATCGCCATTGAGGTGGGATTACTACTTGCCCTGTTTGCCTTTTTAAAGCGAATGAACGAGAGTACACAAATAAAACACACTACCGGTAAAATTGAAATTACGAAAGAGATGGAGTCTCACTCAGCAGATATGAAAGAGGAAGTGCTTTACCTCCCTCACGGGGTAGAGGTTTATGAGATTGATGGTCCCTTCTTTTTTGGTGTAGCCAATAAGTTCGATGAGAAGATGCGTGAGATTGGAAACCACCCCCACGTCCGGATCATACGGATGCGCAAAATACCCTTTATTGATTCTACCGGCTTGAACAACCTGGAGATGTTGTGCCGTAAATCCAGGAAAGAAAAGATCCACATTATTCTCTCAGGTGTCAATGATACTATCCGTGAGAGTCTCTATAAATCCAAAATCCCCCTGATTGTAGGCGAAGAGAATATCTGTTCCAATATCCACGAGGCAGTGGATAGAGTCAGACAGATTGATATAGGAATGAAAAAAGAGCATAAACAGAAAGTGTAAGCATGGACAACAGATCACTTCAGCTAACCGACTGGCTACCCACCACGAAGAAAGAGATGGAACTTCGCGGTTGGGACTATGTTGATGTGGTGTTGTTTTCCGGCGATTCTTACATTGATCACCCCTCTTTCGGCACCGCGGTCATTGGGCGACTGCTTGAAAGAGAGGGGTTGCGCGTAGCTATCGTTCCACAACCAAACTGGAGAGATGATCTGCGCGATTTCAAAAAAATGGGTCTCCCAAGGCTTTTCTTCGCTGTCACTGCCGGTGTGATGGATTCCATGATCAATCATTACACAGCCAATAAACGCCTTCGTTCCAATGATGCCTACACACCCGACGGACGTTCAGATATGCGGCCCGACAGAGCTGTCACCGTCTATTCACGTATATTGAAAGAGCTCTACCCCGATGTACCTCTGGTACTGGGAGGTGTGGAAGCATCGCTGAGGCGGGTTAGTCATTACGATTACTGGAATGATGCGCTGCACAAAACCATTCTCGCCGATAGTGGTGCCGACCTGTTGATCTACGGTATGGGAGAGCTCCCCCTGAAGCAGTTGGTACGTGAAGTACGCAACGGCAAAAAGATCAGCGAGATAAAAGATATTCAGCAAACAGCTTTTCTCTGTGCAAATAAAGAAGTCCCGGATAACCCCTTTAGCGAGGAGGCACTCCTCTATTCACATGAGGAGTGCCTGAAGGAAAAACTGAAACAGGCTAAAAATTTCCGTGTTGTGGAAGAACAATCCAACCGCCTTTTTGCTGCGCGTATGCTGCAAATGGTGGACGATAAAATGCTTGTTGTAAATCCACCCTTTCCCCCGATGAAAGAAGAGGAGATAGATGCCTCATTCGATCTCCCTTACACCCGTCTGCCACACCCCAAATATAAAGAAAAGCTGATCCCGGCATATGAAATGATCAAATTCTCGGTCAATCTTCACCGCGGATGCTTCGGCGGCTGCGCCTTCTGCACCATCTCGGCACATCAGGGGAAATTTATCGCTTCGCGGTCTAAAAAATCAATCCTGGAGGAGGTCCGGAAAATAACCGAAATGCCCGGTTTCAAAGGATACATCAGCGACCTGGGCGGACCCTCGGCAAATATGTACAGGATGCAGGGAATAGATATAAAAATTTGCGAAAAGTGTAAAAAACCTTCCTGTATTTTTCCAAAAATATGCTTTAACCTTAATACAGACCATTCAGATCTGCTGGATATCTACCATGCTGTGGATGCCCTGCCCGGGGTAAAAAAATCGTTTATCGGCAGTGGCATTCGATACGATATGCTTCTGCACAAGAGCAACGATGAAAAAACAAATGCATCTACGCAGACATATCTCCGGCAACTGATTAAATATCATGTCTCGGGACGGTTAAAAGTGGCTCCCGAACATACCTCCGACTCCACGCTCCACTTGATGCGCAAACCATCATTCGACCTCTTTTATCAGTTTAAACGCATTTTCGATGACCTGAATGAAAAAGAGCAGCTCAATCAGCAGCTGATCCCCTATTTCATCTCTTCCCATCCCGGCTGCTCCGAAGAAGATATGGCAGAACTGGCAGCCATCACTAAAAATATTTTTTTCAAACTTGAACAGGTGCAGGATTTCACCCCTTCACCAATGACATTAGCTACAGAAATCTACTACACCGGTTTTCACCCCTATACACTGGAACGCGTTTACACTGCCAAAACCAAAGATCAGAAAAACGCACAACGCCAATTTTTCTTCTGGCACGATAACAAAAATAAAAGAACAATTATCAACGAGCTGAAACGAATAAACCGACATGATCTCATAAAAAAAATCTATCCGAACGGATGAGATTTAGTTGTCAGTACCATAAAAGAAGGTTTCATACTGCAAAATACTGTTAATCATGGTTAAATTTTAAAATTAATCTATTTCAGATGCAACGTTTTTTTTCTTCCCGCATCTATCATGTATAAAACGTATCTTAGTATGAGAAAAACGGTTTTGACAATTGTAATTGTTTCGGTCGGAATTCTTCTGAGCACTATTTCATGCGATGATAATTCAAACTCTCTCGGTAATTTCGGTATCGATATCGCAACCGTACTCCCCGAAGGTGAAAACGCATACTCCCTGCTGCTCGATAATGGCAAACGCCTCTGGCCCTCAGCAAGCGCTGTGAACTATACGCCCGCGTACAATCAGAGAGTATTCCTGAATTATACGGTGTTATCGGATGCACAGAGTGGATACGACCATTACATCAAAGTGAATGATATATGGAATATCCTCACAAAACAGGCTATTGATCTAACAGCTCAAAACCAGGACAGTATCGGAAACGATCCGGTAAAAGCCAATGCAATATGGGTGGGAGGAGATTATCTGAATGTCTCTTTCATGTTCAACTATGGTGGCATTCAGCCTCATGCGATCAATTTAGTGAAGAACACACTCTCATCTGAGGCATCGCCTGACGCTATCGATCTCGAATTCCGCCACAACGCCTATCAAAGTACAGAGTCGAAGCTATATGAAGGTTTTGTCTGCTTCGACCTGAAACCCTTCAGAGTGAATAATACCGATTCAGTGAAACTTTCCATAAAAGTGAAAGAGTGGAGCGGAAATACAACATATGATGTCGTTTACAAGTATAATCAGGCATCAGTCGAAACACGAACTGAAATGCCTATACCTGTAATATCATCAAATGAATACTATTAAATATAAAACCACAACTAAATTAGTTCTATTTCTTATATGACTTTTTGATTTTCCAAAAACCGGATGGACTCTGTGAAGAGTTCATCCGGTTGTTTTTTGTATATGAGTCCGGAAAACACAACCTGTCTGGGTAAAATTGCAGTTCATTTGATGTTTTGTAACATATAATAATCTTTCTTCTTTTTAATAAATGTAACTAAATTTGACGTTTCAGCACAGAACAGTACAGATATGACAACAGAGTTGAAATTCGACAACAGGACAACCAAGGTTCAGCAACTTATCGACTACATTCAGAAATCGATCTCAGCCCGTGAGTTGAAAGTAGGAGATAAACTGCCTTCTATTAATCACCTCAGTGAAAAATTTAGTATTTCCCGGGACACGGTTTTCAAAGCATTCTCCGATTTAAAAAAAAGGAGAATTATCGATTCAGTGCATGGCAAAAGTTATTATGTGTCGGCGCACGACAGAAGCATCCTGTTATTGCTGGATGAATACACTCCTTTCAAAGAGGTATTGTACAACACGCTGCGCACTAAACTACCATCCTATTACAATATAGACCTCTGGTTTCATCAATATAACGAGCATCTTTTCAATCAAATCATCAGCAATTCCGCCGGTATGTACAGTAAGTACATTGTGATGAATTATCATAACGAGAAAATCTCAAAGGTATTGAGTAATATTGACAAAAAAAAGTTGCTCCTTTTAGATTTCGGGAAATTTGACAAGAAGGGATATTCCTATGTTTGTCAGGATTTTGATGAAGCGCTGTACAACGCTTTGGAAACAATAAAACAACGACTGGAAAAATACAACAAGCTCTATTTTCTGTTTGACAAAAACCACAAGCATCCCCAAAGCAGCAAGCAATATTTCAGTCAATTTTGCATTGATAACAACCTTGCATTCGAAATTATTGATGAATACACCGATAATAGGTTGATACAGGAAAACGCTTTCTATCTGGTTATCAAACAACAGGATATAGTTAATATAATCAAACAGGGGAAGAGAGCCAATTTAACGATAGGGAAAGATTATGGATTACTGGCCTATAATGACAATCCATTTTTCGAGATTGTTGAAAACGGCGTTTCAAGCATCGGCATCAATTGGGAAAAAATGGGTGAGCTGGCAGCCTTATTCGTTGCTGAGAGCACTCCCATTCACCTCTTTCTGCCAACGATTATTACAGATCGAAACTCGTTCTGAACAGTGATACCCTTAATCACAAAATGAAATAACATAACAACATATTATAAATTATAAACAGAATGAAAAGATATCCAAAAATTGGCATCCGCCCGGTAATTGACGGACGCCAGGGAGGAGTAAGAGAGAGCCTCGAAGAGAAAACAATGAATCTGGCAAAAACAGTTGCCGAATTGATCAGTTCCAATTTAAAAAACGGTGACGGAAGTCCGGTTGAATGTGTCATCGCCGACAGCACCATCGGACGTGTGGGTGAGAGTGCTGCCTGTGCTGAGAAGTTTGAGAGAGAAGGTGTAGGATCAACCATTTCAGTTACCTCCTGCTGGTGTTACGGTACTGAGACAATGGATATGAATCCGCACTATCCCAAAGCCGTATGGGGTTTCAACGGCACCGAACGCCCGGGGGCTGTTTATCTGGCAGCAGTGCTGGCCGCTCACGCACAAAAAGGGTTACCGGCCTTTGGTATTTACGGGCATGAGGTACAGGAGGCTGCGGACAACACCATCCCCGGGGATGTAGCAGAAAAATTGTTACGTTTCGCACGGGCAGCGCAGTCGGTTGCCAC
>JAENWZ010000049.1 GCA_016649795.1 Proteiniphilum sp.
ATCGCTTTGGGCGGTGCCATGGCTTCTGCGAAGTCATCGCGTGTGAGCCTTGCTTTCAGCTCCGGATCGGAGATCAGCTTCAGCACATCCTCTTTCATTATTTTGTTACGATGGCCTGTACCTTTTAATCCTTTCAGCTCTATATTGTGTGCATCGGCAATACGAAGGGCAAGAGGAGAGATATGCGTTTTCTCTTCATAGTTGAAGCCGGCGATATCCTCCTTGTGGATGCGTCCCTTGTAACCTGTACCGGTCACATTCACCAGCTTCACCCCCAGACGTTTCGCCAGCGCTCTTGCAGCCGGTGTCGCCCTCAGTTTCTTGTTTTCCATTCAATCCGTTTTTATCGGTTATTGACTAACTTGAGAATGTATTTCTTGATGCGCTCTACACTGGGGATCATGGCTGCTTCGAGTGTCTGGTTGTAAGGGATGGGTACATCCTCACCGGCAAGACGCAGAATGCGTCCGTCGAGGTAATCAAAAGCATCACTCTCGGCGATCATGGCTGCCACCTCGCCGATGAATCCGCCGGTTTTGTGGGCATCGTTTACCAGCAACACTTTGCCGGTTTTCTTCACTGATTCGAGAACGGTATCTTTATCGAGTGGTGAGAGCGTGCGTAAATCTACTACCTCCACATCCACACCTTCTGCCTCCTCCACCTCTTTGGCAGCCTGCATCACTCTCTCGAGCATGCGACCGTAAGTGATCACCGAAACATCTTTCCCCTCTTTCTTGATATCCGCCTTACCCAGAGGTAATACAAACTCAGGATCGAGAGGCACCTCCCCCTTCATATTATACTGTGCCTTGTATTCCAGGAAGATCACAGGGTTGTTTTCCCTGATGGCTGCCTTCAACAACCCTTTCACATCAGCAGGAGTACCGGGAGCCACCACCTTCAACCCGGGGATATGGGTGAACCAGGCTTCGAGTGATTGTGAGTGCTGCGCAGCTGATCCTACACCCCCACCGGCGGCACAACGAAAGACGACAGGGATCTGTCCTTTTCCGCCGTACATATATCTGATCTTGGCTGCCTGATTCACGATGTTATCCATCATATATACGATAAAATCCATAAACGTGACATCCACGATGGGACGCATACCGGTCATGGCTGCTCCGATGGCAGCACCGGAGATGGCGTTTTCAGAAATAGGGGTATCGCGTACGCGTTCCTTACCAAACTCGTCGAGCATTCCTACCGATGTGCCAAAGTCCCCTCCGAAAATACCCACATCTTCTCCCATGAGGAAGACGTTCTCATCACGACGCATCTCTTCCGACATCGCCATGATGATGGCGTCACGAACGGACATAATTTTAGTCTCTTTTTCCATTTATTTATTGTGCTGTTGTTGTTTTAATCTGCGAAAATATCTTCAAAAGCCGACTCCAGGGTAGGCTCGGGACTGCTCAGGGCGAATTTAACCGACTCCTCAACCGCTTCCAGTGAAGAAGCTTCAACATCGCTGATCTCTTTCTCAGTCGCTAATTTATTCTTTATAAGATAATCGCTGAAACGCGCAATGGGATCCTTCTTCTTCCACTCATCTACCTCTGTCTTGGTGCGGTACTTCCCCGGATCGGAGGTGGAATGACCTAACCAGCGGTAGGTGATCGACTCTACCAGGACGGGACCATTGCCATCACGTACATATTGTACAATCTCCTCGAACTTGTTATAGACAGCCATCAGATCGTTGCCATCTTCAATAAAATGCCCGGGAACACCGTATGCACAGGCACGCTGATAGTTATAATCGATATTGATCACATCCTCGATCGGTGTGCTGATACCATACATGTTGTTGATGGAATAAAAAATAACCGGCAACTTCCAAACGGAAGCCATGTTCAGTGTCTCGTGAAAGGTACCCTCGTTGACCGCTCCGTCACCGAAAAAGCAAATGACGATCTTCCCTGTATTTTTCATCTTCTGGGTGAGCGCTGCTCCGATAGCCATACCCATGCCGCCGCCCACGATACCGTTGGCGCCGAGGTTACCATTGTCAAGGTCGGCAATATGCATCGATCCGCCTTTCCCCTTACAGGTGCCGGTGGCCTTACCCATGATCTCAGCCATCATTCCGTTGAGGTCAATCTCCAGCGCGATACTCTGTCCGTGACCACGGTGGTTGGAGGTGATCATGTCGAACCCTTTTTCTATGGCAACAACCGCTCCCACATTAGCTGCTTCCTCTCCAATGGAGAAGTGTGTCATTCCGGGTATCTTGCCTTTTTTCACCAGTCTGTTCACCTTGCTGTCGAAATTTCGGATATCAAGCATCAACCGATGCATGTGCAGCATCTTTTCTTTCGTTAATTCACTCTTTTTTGATTTTGTTTTCGCCATAACAGCTTCCTTTATATATTTTTGATGTAGTTCTCTACATGATTAGAATGATTCTACATAACAACACTTTTTCAATTCTATTGTTTGAATTAGGTTCTATTTTATGTTTTATTAAATATTAACCAGTGCATACCCCCTCCCTTCATTGACCGGGAAGGCGGGATCAACAGAGAAAAAGAAAAGTAGAAACAAAAGTAGAAATTATTTACGACTTTTTTGTCGTAATTAAAAATTAAACTCTATCTTTGACATAATAAAAACTAATTTATGTTCTCAAAAGCGTGTGAATACGGCATAAGAGCGGTACTCTATATTGCTTCTCAATCAATGCAGGAGAGAAGGGTGAAGATAGGAGATATCGTGCAAAACACCGGTTCACCTGAAGCATTCACCGGCAAGATCCTGGGGTTGTTGTCAAGGAACAAACTGGTAGATTCATACACTGGTCCCAATGGCGGGTTCGAAATAAAACAGGATAAGCTGAAGCTTATCACCATTGCACAGATTGTGAGAGCCGTCGACGGGGATACTTTCTTTGAAGGGTGTGCACTGGGCCTGTCTCAGTGTGATGCAAACAATCCCTGTCCCATGCATCACTCAGTGTTCAGGATCAGGGAAAATATGTTTTATGTGCAGCAACATACCACTGTTTTTGATCTGGTAGACAATAAAAAAAACAGAGCACTGATTTTAAAGCGTTAGGATAAACTTATTATAAGGCGTTAATTTAATGCATTAATTATCTGCCTCTATTTACGACATTTTTGTCTTAAATAAATATTTCAAATAAAATGAATCAAACCAATCTCTCACCAATAAATTTAAATCAACATGACACAGAAAAAATTATGGATTGCACTGACATTCGTGATTGTTGTCTCCTTCTCCGTGTTACTCTATTACGGAAATCAGATCTACCAGAAGGCACCACCGGTGCCCGCACAGGTCACAGATGAGACAGGAAAAGAATTGTTCAGCGGTAACGACATCAAAGATGGTCAGAACATCTGGCAGAGTATCGGCGGGCAGGAGGTAGGCACCGTCTGGGGTCATGGCGCCTATATCGCTCCCGACTGGACAGCCGACTATCTTCACCGTGAGGCACAATTTCTCCTGGGAAAATGGTCGCATGAAGAGGCAGGAAAAACATTCGATCAACTGTCCGCTCAGGAGAAAGCCTACATGGAGAGCAGGCTACAGCAGTATCTCCGCGAGAACAGCTACGATGAAACCACCGGAATGCTGGTGATAGGCAGCGAAAGGTATGAAGCGTTTGAACATATCAGAGGTCATTACCGGAGTCTCTTTATGGATGATCCGGCCCTGGACGAGCTGCGTGCGAACTATGCCATCGCCAGGAACAGCATCAAGACGGAGGAACGACTCGATAAGATGGCGCAGTTCTTCTTCTGGGCATCGTGGGCATGTGTCACGAACCGTCCGGGAGAGGAGATCACCTATACCCATAACTGGCCACCCGATGAGCAGATAGGCAATGTGCCCACCAGCGAGCTGATCCTCTGGACCGGCTTCAGTATCATCATGCTGCTGATCGGCATCGGCATCCTGATCTTCGTGCAGGCACGCACACAACAGGAGGAGACCCTGATACCGGTGGAAGACCCGCTGATGCACCAGACCATCACCCCCTCGATGTGGGCAGTGAAGAAATATTTCTGGGTGGTCAACCTGCTTATCCTTGCGCAGGTGCTACTGGGTGTCATTACCGCTCATTACGGCGTGGAGGGTGATGGCTTCTACGGAATCGACATCGCCCGCTTCATCCCCTACTCCATCACCCGCACCTGGCATGTGCAGCTCGCCATCTTCTGGATAGCCACGGCATGGCTGGCCACCGGCCTCTATATTGCTCCCTCCCTCAACGGCCGAGATCCGAAATACCAGAAAGTGGGTGTTAATATTCTTTTCATTGCACTGCTTATCGTGGTGGCCGGATCACTTATAGGGCAGTGGTTTGGCGTGATGCAGCGCCTGGATCTGGTCAACAACTTCTGGTTCGGGCACCAGGGATATGAGTATGTCGATCTGGGTCGTTTCTGGCAGATACTCCTGCTGGTGGGGCTCTTCCTCTGGCTTGCACTGATGGTTCGTCCCATCCTGCCGGTGATCAGAAAAAAGACCTCTGAAAAAGGGTTGCTGATTCTCTTTCTTATCTCCTGTGCCGCCATTGCCCTCTTCTATGGCGCGGGACTGATGTGGGGCCGCACCACCAACCTGGCTGTGGCGGAGTACTGGCGCTGGTGGGTGGTACACCTCTGGGTGGAAGGTTTCTTTGAAGTCTTTGCCACCGTCGTCGCTGCCTTCCTCTTCACCCGTATGGGGCTGCTAAGAATCAAATCGGCCACCAACAACGTATTGTTTGCTACGGTGATTTTTCTCACCGGCGGTATCCTGGGCACCTTTCACCACCTTTACTTCACCGGCACACCTACAGGGGTGATGGCTCTCGGAGCTACCTTCAGCGCCCTCGAGGTGGTGCCGCTGGTGCTGATCGGTTTTGAAGCCTACCACAACTACCGGATCAGCAAAGCCACCGAATGGCTGAAGGATTACAAGTGGCCCATCTACTTCCTTCTTTCGGTCGCATTCTGGAACTTCCTCGGAGCGGGCATCTTCGGCTTTATCATCAACCCCCCCATCGCCCTCTATTATATGCAGGGACTCAACACCACACCCGTACATGGTCACGCCGCCCTCTTCGGAGTTTACGGGATGCTGGGTATCGGACTGATCCTCTTCGTGTTGCGCAGCATGTACCGCAATCAGAAATGGAATAACAAGCTGATCTCCTTCACCTTCTGGTCGCTCAACCTGGGCCTGCTGTTGATGGTCGTTTTAAGTCTGTTGCCGGTAGGTCTGATGCAGACCGTAGCCAGCGTAAACGAAGGGATGTGGTACGCCCGCTCTGCCGAGTTTATGCAGCAGCCGCTGGTAAGCTTCTTCAAATGGTTACGTATAGTGGGCGACACCATCTTCGCGGTGGGCACCCTCACCCTCTTCTGGTTCGTTTATCAGTTAACCATCAAGAAAAAAAGATAATTCACCGGGAGAGGCTGTCACTCCGGTCGTTACCGGAAGGAGAAGCAGCACTCCCATAAATTTAGAGATTATGCATATAGACAATCAAAGTAACATCGGGAAAATTGTAGCGGAAAACTATAAGGCCGCTTCAGTCTTCAAACAATACGGAATCGATTTTTGCTGCAACGGAAACCGCACCATTGAGAGTGCCTGCCGGAAGAAGCAGCTCGACCCGGAACAGCTTTTAACTGAGCTGCAGGAGGCAGTGGCCCAAAAGGGGACGGGCGAGATTGACTTCAAGTCGTTCCCGCTCGATCTGCTGGCCGACTACATCGAAAAGACCCATCACCGCTATGTGGAGCAGAAGATCGCGGAGATTACACCCTACCTGAATAGAATTGTGGAGGTGCATGGTGACAATCACCCCGAGCTGCTGGTGGTGGAACAGCTCTTTCAGCAGTCGGCAGGTGATCTCACCGCTCATATGAAGAAAGAGGAGCTGATGCTCTTTCCCCAGATTCGTCGGATGGTACAGTCACAGTTGACGGGCAGCACGAAGACGGAGACGCCGATAGGATCGGCAGCCGAATATGTTGCCCAAATGGAGCAGGATCATGAGACCGAGGGGGAACGGTTCCGCACCATTAGCGAGCTGACAGACAACTACAATCCGCCGGCCGATGCTTGCAACACCTACAGGGTGACATTCAGCCTGTTGCGTGAGTTTGAGGAGGATCTGCACCGGCATATTCATCTGGAAAACAATATCCTTTTCCCTAAAGCCATTGAGCTCGAACGGGTACTGAACAACTGACCCGGGTAAAGGGGCGGCAGTCAAACAGCCTCTTTTTGTCAGTGCACACAAATCAAGGAGGGACAGACACCGGACCATCAACCCATGCAAAGAGGCGGTAAGCACACCGCCTCTTTTTACATTCAACAAAAACGATCGTAACGCATCCTGCAATGCTTCTTCTTTTGTACCTTTGTCCGATCAAACAAAAGAAGCTATGAATGCAACGCACAGTGCAGCAGCAGTGATTATCGCCAACGGGCACTTTCCGCAACATCCCATCCCGCTCTCCATTATTGAGAAAGCAGCCTACATTGTCTGCACCGACGGGGCGGCCAATGATTTTATCGCCGGCGGCGGGAGACCCGATGCGATCGTAGGTGACTGCGACTCCATCTCGGAAGAGAACAGGAAGCGTTTTTCTCACATCCTCTATCCAATTGATGGTCAGGAGACCAATGATCTTACCAAGTCGGTGCTGTTCTGTGCCGGGAAGGGGAAGAAAGAGATTATCATCGTTGGCGGTACCGGTAAACGGGAAGATCACACGCTGGGGAACATCTCTTTGCTCGTGGAGTATATGGAGAGGGTAAAGGTGACGATGGTGACCAATTACGGGATCTTCACCCCCATTCAGAGATCAACAACATTTAAGAGCTTCAAGGGTCAGCAGGTCTCCCTCTTCTGCATTGATCATAAAGAGGTCACTACGCAGAATCTGAAATATCCGCTCCACAATCAACTATTATCCAACTGGTGGCAGGGTACACTGAATGAGTCCCTGAGCGATACATTCAGCGTTGAGACATCGGGAAGAGTGATTGTTTTTCAGGTGTACAATTAATTCGCTATACCAGCTCACGCAGGATCTCTAGCGATTTCAGCGGGGGGAAATCATATATGTGCAACCGATAGTATTCCAGCAGGTATTCCACGATTGCATTACGGTTCTGCCTCGACAACCTGAAGAGATGCATATTGCCGTAATTCATGCGGTGAAGATGAGATATAAAAGCACTCTGCTCCCTACTCAGGTAATGAGAATGCAAAGGCATTCTCGCCACGTACTCACCGTTCAGCAGATCGAAATAGCTGTTTCTCCCCACAAAATCCACATTGGGATAAACACCCAAATAGCGGGTCAGCCCAAGCATTAAGGCCAGATGAAAGTTCGCCAGCCCCTTTTCTGCCGCTTCCAGTGTCTCCACCGAGTTCTTCAGAAAGTCGAAAATCAAATCATTATGGTCCGACTCACGCAATACCCGGGAGAGAAACTCCGAAAGGAAAAAGGCGAGCGAGATCTTCGTCATATGGGTGTTAACCTCATACAGCGGGAACTGTCTCTCGGCATCCTTTAACCGCTGCACATCACGCAGGGGCATATGCTCCACCTCCAGAAACAACACCGACAAGGGAAAGAAGAGTGATGTTTTGATCTTCGACCTTCGGCCATGCGTTCTGGGCAAAAGGTATGAGATTCTGCCGAAATCACGTGTGAAAAGATGCGTGATGGAATAGGTATCATTGTACTTTGAAGTGCCAAGCACTATGCCTTGCGTTTTGTGCAACATTGGGATCGGGGAAGGGGGATTTATCAATGAAAAATGAAAAATGAAAAATGAAAAACTAACCACTTATCGCTTTCCGCTTTCCGCTTACAGCTTACGGCTTATGGCTTATAGCTGATAGCTGACTGCTGACTGCTGACTGCTGAAAACTAAAACCCAAATATAGGAAATTTCATCTAAATGACAAAGCAAAAAAAACGCCCCGGAATATCCCGAAGCGCTCTATATCTATCTGTCTGCAGACCATCAATACAATTTTTTCTTGATGCGTGCTGCTTTTCCGCGCAGTTTTCGCAAGTAGTAGAGTTTTGTTCTGCGTACTTTACCCTGGCTGTTCATCGTGATCTCTTCAATGAAAGGTGAGTTCATCGGGAAAATACGTTCCACCCCGA
The DNA here is from genome assembly GCA_016649795.1 of Proteiniphilum sp. Taxonomy (GTDB): domain Bacteria; phylum Bacteroidota; class Bacteroidia; order Bacteroidales; family Dysgonomonadaceae; genus Proteiniphilum. The sequence continues at coordinate 8,157 of JAENWZ010000049.1, forward strand.
TATTATCGGACATTTTTCTAACAGTAAAACGTTTTGCGTCTCCATGTCCTGAAATTTTGATCACCACACCGCGATACTGCTGTATACGCTCTTTGCTACCTTCAGCAATGCGATAGGATACCGTAATGGTATCACCGCTCCTGAATGCAGGAAATTCTTTCTTTTCTTTAGCAAAAGACTCTTCTGCTATTTTAATTAAATCCATCTTGTATAAAGCTTTATGTTAATAATTAACCTTGTTTGAACGCAATATAACGGAAAATCACCGGCAGAGATTGCGCAAAGCGGATGCAAAGGTAGCGATTATTCTATAAAATACCATGCAAATAATTATTTAATCTTTATTTTTCGTGCCACCCTTGACGCTGAAAAGAAAAAAGCGTATTTTTGAGCTGATTTAAATGTTCTCAGGTCATCCTGCCTTTATAAACAGTTACATTCTAATGAAGATAAGAACAATATGGATTGCCTGCATGGCAATATCTCTACTTTCGTGTAAACAACAATATCAGATCACGGAGATGAGCGGGACCATCGTGGAGATGAATGCAACCTTCGATGAGCGGCCACATCATAGAATGCAGTCACTGGTGCAATCCTACAAGAGTCAGCTCGACGAGAAGATGAACGAGATCATCGGCCGCTCAGCGCAGTATATGGATTACAGACGGCCTGAAAGCCTGCTGACCAACCTTACGTCGGACGTGATGAAAGCCTATGGTGATGAGCATCTGCCCGATGGCGCTGATGCAGGCGTGATGAACGTACACGGACACCGCGCCACCATGCCCAAAGGAGTGGTCACTGTGGGCAACCTGTTTGAGATCTATTCTTTCGATAACACCGTCACCTTTCTGGAGTTGAAGGGTAGTGACCTGAAAGCGATGTTCGATGCATATGCCCGTATCGGTGGTGCGGGTATCTCATCGAATGTGAAACTTGTTGCTGAAGGAGGAAAAGTAAAGAGCGTCACCCTCGACGGCAGACCCATCAACGAGAATGCAATCTATCACGTTGTCACGCTCGATTACCTTGCTGATGGCAACGACAATATGACATCCTTCAGGAATGCCGTGTCGAGCGTCAACACAGGTGTCACCCTTCGTGATGTGATGATTGATTATGTGAAAGAGCAAACCCGACAGGGGAACGAGATTGAATCGGTGCTCGATGGCCGTATTACTGTAATAAAATAATCAGATGAAATCAACCTGGCTTATACTTACCCTATTCCTGTCGATTACTTTTTCTCTGTTCGCTCAAAAGGAAATCGTTATCCTGCATACAAACGATACGCACAGTCGTATTGAGCCCCTGCCCGCAACAGACAGATATGCTGCCGGTAAAGGAGGTGTGGAGCGCCGGATCACCTACATTGAACAGGTAAGAAAAGAGCAGAGGAATCTCCTCCTCCTCGATGCCGGAGATTTCCTGCAGGGCACCCCCTATTTCAATCTTTTCAGAGGCCAGGTAGAGGTGGAGGCGATGAACATGATGGGATACGATGCGGTTACATTGGGTAATCATGAGTTTGATTATGGGTTGGAGGTGCTGGAGAAGGTGGTGCGTGCGGCAACGTTCCCCATTGTTTCAAGCAACTACGATTTTTCTCAAACAGCCCTTTCGGGACTGATTGAGCCCTATCTCATCCTGAAAAGAGAGGGTCTGACGATTGGGGTCATCGGCATCGGCATCCGGCCGGGGGGACTGGTCTCGTCGGAGAATTACAAGGGGATGAAATACCTCGATCCTGTTCAGACAGCCAACAGGCTGGCGGCACAACTGCGCATGCAACATAAATGTGATATTATTATCTGTCTCTCTCACCTCGGCTACAACCCCGATACGAGACTTGCAGAATCAACACGTAATATTGACCTTATCATTGGCGGGCACAGCCATACATTTATGGAACAGCCTGATATACGTAAGAATCTAGATGATAAAGATGTAATGGTCTACCAAACGGCTGGAAGAGGTGTCTACGTGGGAAGAATAGAGATGAAGCTGGAGAAGATAAAAAGATAACAAAGAGAAGTGATAATGAAGAAAATTCTGTTCCTCTGTGCATTTGGTCTATATACAGTGCTTGCATCGGCTCAAGTGGCTACGGCCCTCTTCGAGAAGGCTGATAATGAGAAGATGAACCTCTGGGTGGACTCCGTTTATACAACGATGACGCCCGACGAGAGAGTAGGTCAGCTTTTTATGCCTATCGTGGAACCCAACAGCGGATGGAAAAAAAGAATAGCCGGATATATCCAGCAACAGAAAGTGGGAGGATTGTTATATTCCAAAGGGACACTGGCCCATCAGGCAGATGTGACTAACTATGCACAAAGCATCTCCCGTGTGCCGCTTATGATCGCACTGGATGGTGAGTGGGGTCTCTCCATGCGTCTGTCCGACGCCCCCAAATATCCCCGCAATCTGATTATCGGAGCCATACAGGATGAGGAGACGCTGAAGCTTTATGGCAAGGAGGTAGCACGCCAGTGCAAGGAGATGGGTATTCACGTCAATTTCGCTCCATCCATCGACGTGCATACCAATCCGCAGAATCCCATTATCGGCACCCGCTCTTACGGGGAGAATCCGCAAAAAGTGGCGAAACAGGGTATCGCCTATGCCCAAGGGCTGGAGGAAAACGGCGTGATGGCAGTAGCGAAACATTTCCCCGGCCATGGCGACACATCGGAAGATTCGCACAAGACACTGCCCACCATCACCCACAACAACGACCGGTTG
>JAENWZ010000347.1 GCA_016649795.1 Proteiniphilum sp.
GGAACCAGTCTTACCGGCCCGTCTGCTATGTGAAAATGAGCCGGTCCGTCGTGCCCGAGAAATATAATATTCTCTTTAAAATCCATCAGATAAAACTCGGAAAAGGAACCACCCGCACCAAGTTCACTGAGAATCTTCATGGCATGTGCATTTTTGATCTCGTACTCACCGGCAACAGGGATGTTTTTCCCCGTTAACAACGTATTACCCGCGATGAGTGAGGTGACGATGTTCTCGTAATCATTTCCCGGCTGACCTTCGTAATAGTAAGCCAGCGATTTTAAGTGATGCCCCTCTACAAGGTGATCCAATGCAACGGAGGTGGTGGCCGCACGCTCAATCTCCGTTTGGCTGCAGGTGGTGTCAACTTCGAAAATATGATGGAATTCATCTACTTTTTGCTTGATCTCCTGCGCCGAAACAAGATCACGGATTCTTTTCAACTCACACATCTCGATGATGTCGAAGTGGGTACCGAAAGTGGTGCTTTGCCGGGTCAGATCGGTGTATACATCCAGCATACCTCCGTAATAATGACCTATGATACCCATGTTGTTACCTTGCAGCGCTTTCACTGCCTTTACCGCGTTGAGCCAGCTTTCTATCTCATCCCATACTCTCTTCTCCTGCAAAAATCCGGTGATGATCTCATACCTGACAGCAGCTTTGTTCAGCACACAGGAGATCTCCGGTATGGCACATGCCTGACAGTGCTCAAGCCACAAGCCCGTTTTTTTTGCGTAATCATCGAGGGCGTTGAACTCTTCATAACCGATCTTCTCTACCGGTTGCAGATTTAGTATGACAAATGGGCTCTTTACCTGCCGCGCTATTGGAAGGATGGTGGAGGAGAGTGCATAGGTGGAGACAAACAGGAAAATCAGCTCCACCTGATTGCGGTTAAACAATTCAATAGCTGCTGTTGCTTTATCTCTATTGTCGACCATCCCTGCGTCGACCACTTCCACACCCGGTTGTTCCATCTTTTTTTTGATTTCCCGATGATACCCGTTAAGATTGGTGAGCAGAGAATCAAACTGCTCCCAATACGTATCTAATCCCACACTGAATAAACCTACCTTGCTCATCTTTTTTTGCTGATAAATGTGAATGAAGAAACTTAATGTAATAGCTCAAAATCATCAAAGAGACCTTAATCGATCATCTGATACTCCTTACCCGGAATGGGTTCTTTTATTCCCTTCCAGTGCCAGGGTGAGGCCAGCCCTTTGTCGGGGTTGTTGTAATGCGGACCCAACAAGTTCTTATGGCTTCCTATCACCCGCACAGCAATATTGTTCTTCCCTTGTTGCAGATGAGAGGTGATGTCCAATCGGTAAGGATCGAAACCGATGATGCCTGCTTTACTGCCATTTACGTGTACTTCTGCAACCGTACCTGTCCATTTGCCCAGTTGAACTACGTAACTACCGCTCGTTTCTCCAATATCGTACTCTTTGCTGTATTGAACATCCCATGAATAAAAGGGCAAGCGTTGCTTTTTCCAACTCCCCAATTGTAACTCTGTGATAGGGTTTGTGATGCTCCATCCTTTTTCTTCAGGGACCACTCCAAAATCACCCAGGATATAGACAGGTTCTATCTCTGCCAGTATTCTCATTGGACTCACGCTTAGTTCAACCATATTGTCGCCTCCCCTCAACAGGCTGCCAGCACGGTATACACCAAACGATTTATCTAACCACCACTCATCCTTCTCGGCAATGATCATCACTCCGTTAACCTTGACTGTGAAAAGGTGAGGACGCTCTGTTACCAGTCGGAAATCGGAATAATCGATCGATTTGTCTATCCGGAAATGATATGTGGCTGAATACCCTCCCGACTGAAAAGTGTCTCTGTCGATGATGTTCCGTCGGAACTGTACAGAGGTATTCCA
>JAENWZ010000078.1 GCA_016649795.1 Proteiniphilum sp.
CCATTTACCAAAGATGGCGGTGCTGTATCCCTGCTTCTTGAGCATCTCGGCCAACGTCTCCTCCTCCTCAGCGATGCCAACCGGTGAATGGGGTCCCAATGCTCCGGAGAAACCTACCCTGTTGGGATAACAGCCCGTGAGCAGCCCTGCACGCGAAGCGCTGGAGACAGCCTGCGGTGAATAGTAGTGCGTGAAGAGGAGGCCATCCTTTGCCATCCTGTCTATATGAGGTGTCTTGTATCCCGTGGCTCCGGTAAGCGACAGATCACCGTCTCCCATATCATCGAGATAGATAAGGATCACATTAGGGTACTTATCTTCATTTGGTTTTACCAGCTTCGACGGAGAACAGGAGACAGCAGCTGAAAGAATGGTTCCCCAAAGGCCTATTTTTATTTTCGATCTTTGTTTCATATTTGAAGTTACTGGATAGTTAGTACCTGGTTTCTTTCGTTCAGAATAGTTACAAGCTTATCATATGGAACATCCTGTACGTCAACCTTCAGATCTATTGCAAGTACAGCTGCTGTCGCAGCCGACTGTCCCAGTACCATAAATACAGGCTCCATCCGTATGGATCCGAAAGCAATATGACTGGAGGAAACACAGACCGGTACGATCAGATTTCTGCAATCATCCTCCTTGGGAACGATTGATCTATAGGAAATCTGATACGGTCTCTCCGGATGAACGCCCACATCTCCTTCATTCTGCACATAACCCTCATCAGTGACATAGCGTTGTATATTATGAGAATCCATCGTGTAAGAACCCATGCCAACAGGGTCGGGCAGGGTTACTTTCCCCAGTACCTCGTTCTCTGTGGTGACATACATCCCTACCATCCTTCTTGCTTCACGGATATACAACTGGTGTGGCCAGTTCCCGTTGTCGGTGAACTCGTCCTTCGCCAGTCCCCACTCCTGCATTTTTGTACGTACCTCTTCGGGAACACGTGGATCGTTCGATACAAAATAAAGCAAACCCTTCTGGTAGTTTTTATGCTCTTTAATGATCTCTTTCCTTCTTTCATGGGATGCTTCCGGATAATCGTAGTTCATCCCGATAAAGTCGCTGCTGAAGGGACCGTGATTGTTGGTGTCTGTTTTGCGGTTGGGAATCATGTCGAACTTCCGGAACCATTCGTTCCATCCCGATTCAAATACCCTCGCCAGCAACTCATAGTTGGCGGGATCATATCCTTGCGGTTTTTCAAACGGAACTCTGTTTTCCGGATGATTGCTCATGCACAGCCTGAAACAATAAGCCTGAATTTTATTGTCACCCGAGCAGTTCGGTCCAACGGGTTCTGAAGAGATAAAAGGCAGCAGTCCGCTTGAAGAGTCTCCCGCAACGAGATAAGGATCAATGGGGCTCTTGAAGTAGTGTCCGTGATGGAAGACCCCTGCCTGTACGCCGTTCCATGATTCGTTGTAGAGGGAGCAATCCTCTCTCCCTACCGTGTATTCAACCCCCGCCTCGGCCATCAGATCTCCCTCATAAGTTGCGTCGATAAACATTTCTCCACTGAATTTTTTTCCTGAGAGTGTTGTAAAGGAGATGATCCGTTTATCTTTTGTTACTACACCCTCTTCTCTGTTGAGCCATTCATCGCGGTAAACAGTGATGTTGTTCTCGCGGATGTAATCCTCGAACACTTTTTCCGCCACATCCGGTTCAAAAATCCACATTGTCCTGTTTTCCCCGTCCATCGCTACTGTCCCCTGTCCCTTGTTTCCATATTCGGACTGTTTCTGCCAGCTCCAGGACGAGGAATCGTTATAATGAAGCCATACGCGATGGTAAAAGTCTCTTGACAGGCCGCCGATGGTACTTTTGTTGCCGGTGTCTGTAAACCCCAGCCCTCCTGACGTTAACCCGCCCAGGTGGGTGTCAGGTGAAACGATGATCACACTTTTCCCGGATTGCGCGATCTCCACCGCCGAGATGACGGCGGCAGATGTGCCTCCGTAAATGATCACATCCGCTTTATACAGGTTTTTGCTGCAGGAGACAGAGGTGTATATGATCATCAGACATTGCAATATGAATTTTAATTTCATCATGATCTTCTATTTAATGTAAATTCAATAATCATTTGTTACCCCTCCTATCAATTTTATTATTCTATTGAATCACTGCAACCCATCCTCCGTTTCGGACCATTTTTACCGTGATTTTCTCATCCTTCTTCACTTTCTTCTCTGATTTACGATAATCCATTGCCTGATGAGCCGCATTCACACCGTCTTCAAAAGCGGTCATCGTCAAATCTACATTTTCCGGCAGGAAGTCAAGGGATATCTTGAAATGTCTTTCCCTCTCACTGTTGTTCGTTATCCCGCCAATGAACCATCTGTCATCTTTCCTTTTGGCTACAATGGCATACTCACCCGCTTTCGCTTCCAGCACGCGTGTCTCATCCCATACCGTAGGTACCTGCGTAATAAACTCTGCACACTCTCTGTTACGGTAATAGAGAGTCGGATTATCGGCCAGCATCTGCAAGCCGCTTTCAAAGACAACGAACAGTGCCATCTGATAGGCTCTGGTACCGATGCTGGCAGAGTTGGGCCGTCTCGACATGTAGGACTCCGGCTGCATGCTCAGCATCGCGCCGGGAGTATAATCCATCGGTCCCACAGCATTACGAATGAAAGGGAAGTAAAGGCTGTTGTTAGGCGTGCATCCTCCCATCTGCTCCATACCGCGTACCCCTTCATATGACAACACATTGGGGTATGCATACTCCAGTCCGGAAGGCTTGAATGAGCCGTGGAAATCGACAAAGAGGTGATGCTTTGCAGCCTCTTTTGCCACCCGCTCGTAGAAGTTGACCATCCACTGATCACTCCGGTCCATAAAATCTATTTTCACTCCTTTCACACCCCACTCCTCAAACACCCTGAAAAGCTCAAAATTGTTCTCCACGGTCAGCCAGGTCAGCCACAGGACAATACCTACATTCTTCTCTTTCCCGTAGCGGATCAGCTCATGTACATCCACCTTTGGGTTGGGTGTGTAGGGATCGCGAGTGCTTTTCGCCCATCCTTCATCCATGATGATGTAGGGGATGCCGAACCCGGAGGCAAAATCGATATAGTATTTATAGGTATCCAGGTTGTACCCCGACACGAAGTTGACATCTTCACCATAGGGAGTGGCACCGTTCCACCACTCCCAGCTCACCTGCCCCGGCTTGATCCAGGAGATGTCCTCTAACTGGTTCTTTGTTGCCAGCTTATAGGTCATGCTGTTTTCCATCAGCTTTTTATCGTCATCGGTGATCACGAAGTAACGCCATGGATAACTCCTTTTTCCCTTCGTACGGGCAATATAGGAGGCTTCTTTCACAATCTTCAGGCTACGGTCGCCATCCTCACCAAACTCGAGGGGTACTTTTGGGAAAACGGCGTTCATGCCGTTCCCGCCTGTACCCTTCAGGAAGATATGGGGGTAGTCTGACAGGTCGGATTCCGATATAAGTATTTTATACCCTTTTTTCGTGTCTATCAACATGGGTAGCACGGCCATGCGGTCTTCACTCTTCCATATGGCTGTTTCAATATGTGAGTAGGGTTCTTCATAGGCAGTTTTGAAACCGCCCGGCTGTTGCATATGTGCAAGATACTCCCCGGGAAAATGAATGGCAAAATCTTCACCCATCACCTCCGAATCTCCCTTTTTATCGGTGATAAAGCGGTAAGCGACCCCGTCATTGTAGGCCCTGAATTCAACAGCGTAGTTCCCTTTGAAGGTGAGCACAAGTTGATTGTACTGATCCTGAATGGTGGCATTCTTCAGGGGGATGACAGGACTCAGATTCTCATCTTTCTGCTGACGTCTTTCTCTGATGAGTCGTGGATTTTCACCCGGATGCTCGTTTCCAATCTGCATACCCAGGTAACACTCCTCCAGTAAGAGTTCTCCACTGTAAGAGACCGAATAGGATATCTTATCTTTTAGTTGTATCGAAACCGTTATATTTTTATCGGGTGATGTCAGTTCAATCTCTTTTGCCATCAGATTTCCCGTTGTTAGCAGAGCCGTGATTATAATGAGTGTGATTACGCTTTTCATTTTACTTTCAGTTGTTTAAATTAATGATTGGTGCGGGATTTTCTTCTTTAACAATGCTTTTTATTTATAGGGTTAACACCAGATATTCTTTTTGATCTCCGTTGTGTGACGTTAGTTATTCAGAAGAGCTGCAGCACACCATAATAAATGATCTCTGAGGGGGCAGTTCTGCTACCGTCGAAATTGCGAAATGGTTTTGATAAATAATGTTGGACAATTTTCTGTCCCACCGCCAGGGGGGAAGCCCCGGCAGGGAAGTGTGTCAAATCGTTTTTCTGTGCATGTGTTTGATTGAAAAAACAAATGCAAATAAATATTACTCCTATTATTTTTCTCATTGTTGGAAGATGAGATTATAAATTAAATCACTTTTACCTGACATTGCGATCCCGTATGGTGCGGGATCGCAGATCAGCTACGGCTACTTTATCGGATTTTCGCTGACACCCTCAAAAGTGATCTCTACAGGTTTAATAAACCCGTTCTCATCAAATTCCATCTTGTCTATGCAGGTCTCCCGGTGATTATGATGTGTTTCAGTCAGGGGACGGCGGTGGTACACGACATACCAGTCGTCGCTACCCGGTTTGTGCATCACGGAATGATGTCCTGCACCTGTAGCTACTTCCGGGTTCTGCTCCAGGATCGTTCCTATACGCTCGAAAGGTCCCAGCGGATTCTCCGCGATGGCATAGGCCACGCGATAGTTCGGGCCTCCCCAGCCTCCTTCAGACCACATAAAGTAATACTTACCCTCTTTTTTGAACATGAATGGGCCCTCCACATAACCCTCAGGGGTCACCTCCCTGTACATCTCCCCATCGGGGAAGGGGCGTATGCCGGTAAAATCGTTCTTCAGCAACACCACGTTGCAATGTCCCCATCCTCCGTAAAACATATAGTAGGTGCTGTCATTCTCCCTGTAAACAAACTGGTCGATAGGCTGTGCACCGTTGACAATCTCATTGATCATTGGCTTGCCCAGCAGATCCTTGTAGGGTCCTTCCGGTTTATCACTTACCGACACGCCTATACCACCCAGCTCACTCTCTTTCTGGATATCGTTGGCAGCGAAGAAAAAATAATACTTGCCCTCTTTCTCAATCACACCTGGTGCCCACATCGCCTTGCGGGCCCATATCACTTCAGCTGTATCGATGATCCGCTCATGTTTCGTCCAGTTCACCAGGTCGGGGGAGGAGAAGCTATCGAAAAAGACCTGTTTCTCGTATACATCGGAGTAGGTGGGGAAGATCCAATACTGATCGTCGTAGATAATTCCTTCGGGATCGGCGTACCAGCCTTCAAAAACCGGATTGGATGAAAATTGAACCGTGTCGGAGGGCTGCTCTTTTTTCCCGTTGCCTGTGCATGCAAAAAAAACCATGGTTCCCGTAAGTAATAAAAGTACTTTTTTCATTTGATCGTTTATTTATGTTGTTTGATTTACTATTAGTTCTACTGCTGTCACGGATGCCGGTGAGAATAGGATCGGTTTGTTGTTTGTAATATCCAGCACTCTCTCTCTTGGAATAAAGGCATCATTTTCGGCACTCATAATCTCATGTTCAGGATCTCCTGACAACTCAAATGCTTTGGCCAATTTCACATTCAATGCCGATGTATTGATATGCATCCTGACCGGCAGTGATCTTTTTGTGTTCACGACATGCAGGTATATGGTGTCATCTGTCCTGCTGGCTGTGATATCCAATCCATCAGGAACATTGGAGACCTCAAGATATTGCGTGCCTGTATGATTGCGGTAGAGGCTCATGATTTTTGCCACAGGCATCAAAAACGACCTGCCTTCCGGCACAGGGATCATGATCGCATTCACTTGCCAGCGTGTTCCACAGAAATCAGCAAGTGTGGCTATCTTGAGCAGATCACCATACCGTTCGTGAAGATTCATTAAGCGTGCATAGGATACGCCTGCGGCCCATGATGAAAGCACTTCACAGCGATTCCTGCCGGGAAGAGCGTAGTGACATTCGGTCATCGCCAGCGGTTTACCGTATGGTTTTACTTCGTCATACACCGACTTAATTTTCCTCTCATGCATCTTATATGCATCCATCAGTATCTCCCAGGTTGCGGTGGGATCTTTTCTGTAGTTATTATTTCGTAGCGGGGAATCTTTGATATCTCTTCCCGGGTCAAACATATGATGAAAAGCGATATAATCCATATGATCGCCTGCCCTTTCAAGCATCTTGGGTGCCCAGCCACTGTCGCCCCAACCGATTGTTTGAATGGATGAATCAACGGCTCTCATCGCTTTAGAGAACGCCTGCGTCTTTTTTGCAGCCGTCTCCAGGTCAAATCTCTCTCTGGAGTAGGATGTCTCATTCCCGATTTGCCATAATTTGATGGGATGAGGTTCTATATGTCCGTTTAATCTTCGCAGTTTATTGGATGGATTGTTACAATAATCAACCCATTCCGCTGCTTCCGCTGCATCACCTTTCCTGTTTTCACCTCTTTTGTTCAGTGCCCAGTCGGCTTGTCCGTCCGACTCGAAGTTGACGGACATCAAAGGGTCAGCATCCACCTGTTTACAAAAATCAGTAAATTCGGTTGTTCCAATCTGGTTGGACTCCATACCGCCCCACAGGATGTTGTACATTGGCTTTCTCAGGTTTCTCGGGCCAACGGCTTCTTTCCATTTATAATAGGAGGAAAAACAACCACCCCAGCGAATCATGCCCGGCGCCAGCTCCCTCGTCGCCTGAATCACATCATCTCTCCAGCTGTCCGAGCCATGATCCCAGGCTGCTTCAACCGAACTGTCGGTAGCACCCAAAGGTTCCATGAATTGCATATATAGCCAGGGTGATAACTGAAATTTCGGTGTCGGATTGATTTCAAGTGTTTTGTTCTGGTCGGTAATCTTCACTGAACCTAAGCCGAAAGCAGGTGCGAGAGCCAGCGACGAGAATCCGGCACCTGATATTTTCATAAAATCTCTTCGTTTCATACGATAATATTTTATTCTTTTCATTAAAGTCGTATAGAACTTGCGATTATCATTTGCTTGAGAGTAATGATTTTCATGCTCGTTTCATATGATTATTTCTTTAAGATTCTCTCATACTTATCTTTCCGTTTTCTTAGCGTGGCTGCTTCAGAAAGAGGCTCCCATTTTGTATTGATAACCCAAAAGTAGTAAAAAATATGAAAAAAAGCATACAGTGATCCTATATGCTAAGTTAAATATTCCCCTGCCCGGGAGAAGATATTTTTGAAAGCGGCGTTTGCCGAAGTCAAATCTTTTATACCCTTTTAAGATATACCGACAGCGATCCGTCTCCCACGTGGAACCATCCGCGGCCGTCTTCACCGATGATATGCTTGATCGCATCCAGCCGTATACCATCCACACCTGTCTCCCGGATAAACCAGCTGATCCATCTCTTTGTCTCTGCCTGCACGTCGGGATGCTTGTAATCGACATCAGTAAACATCAGATAATCGAAGTTGGCAAACTCGGGACTGACGGACCGATCGTTTACATCAATGCCTTTGTTCTCACCCTGGATAACGTAGATGGCGTCCTTGTTGTCGCGATGATTGTAGTCGGTGGCAGAGAAGTGCTCCCAGCTCGTCCCCTCCGGCCTTATGGTTGAGCACCACATCGGCATAAACGGCGATACGGTTATCGTGCAAGGCCTGAATACAATCATGCAGTTCCTGTTTGGTGCCGTACTTGGTGCGTACAGTTCCTTTCTGATCAAACTCGCCCAGATCATACAGGTCGTAAGCGCCATAACCCACATCGTTCGATCCTGTTCCTTTGTAACAGGGTGGTATCCAGACACTCGATACACCAATCTGACTGAGGTGCGGGGCATCCTCTCTGAGGCGGTTCCATAGATTCCCATCGTCGGGAAGGAACCACTCGAAGTATTGCATCATGACTCCGTTTGTTCTTATATGGTACTTTTAAAGATGTTGTACATTGCATATAAACAGACAGTGGGCACCGGAAGTTTTACGTTTCAAATCTTTTTATTCGCTGGTAAGAAAATACTTCCACGCGGGACGGATACGGATGTTTTTACCAAATTCTATCACGTCGTGTTCTTCTTCCGAAGTAATTAGCAGGCAATCCGCACAATCGATATTTTTAAATGCTTCTATTTCACGTTTGTAGGTCTTAGGGTCGCTAATATTCCATGCTGACTGGATAGCTTGTACGATTTTGCGGTTTTCTACCCACACGAAATCACAGTTGCTACTGCCTGCTAAAAAGTGAAGATTCCTTACAGGAGTAATTTGTCTTCTTAAATGAAGATATAGTGCATTCTCGAGCAGTATCCCGCGGTTCATATCTGTTGATGGAAGCAGAGCCTGAAAAAACCCGTTGTCGATACAGTAATATTTTTTTGCACTTTGTACCTCCTTTACATAGGATTGATCGTATTTGGTTAATGGTAGAAACAAGTAAATATTTTCCGTCTGGTTTGCCAATTCATATCCGAAATCTTTACTGAATTTCTTGTCGTGTGATTTAATTTCGTTGACTATTTTATTTATTGAGGTGGGATTGGTGGCATTGATCAACATGCGG
>JAENWZ010000263.1 GCA_016649795.1 Proteiniphilum sp.
ACTGCCCAGACAGTCCCGGTTGACCAGAACAACACCTTCAAACATACAGTGGTGAAAGGTGAAACGGTCTACAGCATATCCAAAATGTATCACACGACGGTGAATGAGGTTTACCGCTACAATCCGGGTGCCAGTGAGGGTATTGGTGAAGGGCAGATTCTAACCATTCCTCAGAGACGTGTGATCAGTGAAGTGAAAGAGGAAAACTATCGTTACCACACTATCCTTCCAAAGGAAACCCTCTATTCTGTTTCCAAAACTTACAAGCTGAAACCGGAAGATGTGATGAGAGCCAATCCCGGATTATCAGTTGAGACTTTCAGTATTGGAAAGACAATCCGTGTTCCCTTCTTTGAATCTTATGAAGTGGTTACTCCTTACGATAATCAAACAACCAACATCAGTCACCTTGTTCTTCGAGGTGAAACACTCTACAGCATCGCCAGGAGATATAATGTCGAGGTAAATGAAATTGAGCGTATAAATCCCATGCTTTCCGGGGGATTGAAAACAAACATGGAGCTGATTATTCCGGTGAAAAGAAGTTCGATTGAAGGTGATACACGTTCGGTAGAGAATGATGCAAACCGACTGCTCTCACAGAGTAGACCATCGCAAAGTGTAGATGTGATGAAAGTGGGGCTTCTGCTGCCCTTCCTTGATGAAGCAGGCAGGGGACATTTGCGTCTGCAGGAGTACTATGAAGGATTTTTGCTTGCTGTGGAAGAGCTAAAAAATGATGGTGCCAATTTGGAGTTGTATGTTTTTGAGATTGGTAAAGGGGACAACACGCAAAAGCTGGAAAGTCTGCTTGGTACGATGGAGATGAAATCTCTCCACTTCATTATCGGTGGTGTAAGCGATGCACAGATAAGGGTCATCTCCGATTTCTCAAAAGCATACAATATAAAATATGTCGTTCCATTCTCACAAAGCAATGGAGAGGTGTTAAACAACGGGAATATTTTCCAGGTGAACCCGCTCTCGAGTGCTACCTATACGAAGGCTTCCTTACTGTTTCTTGAAACCTTCCGCAATGCAAATGTTATTTTTGTCAGCGGAGGCAGAAATGATAAAATGGAGTTTCTTTCCGAATTGCAGCTCAATCTCCGGAAGAACAATGTCAAGTATGAAACCATCACTACGTCGGGTTCATTAAGTGCATCAATCCTCCCGTTATTGAGCAAGAGCAAAGAAAATGTCATCATACCTGCCAGTGCAGATGCCAACACCCTGCGGGTAATAATTGACGAACTGAAGAAAGTACAGGAAACAGATCCCACCTATGTGAATCGTCTCTTCGGACATCCTGAATGGCAGACCTACACTAACCTGGTGGGAGATTATCATCTCTTCGGTACCTATATTTATACTCCATTCTTTATTGATGATGAGGACACGGGAACGAAACGGTTCCGTGATAATTTCCGCAATTGGTACGACCGTAACCTGATGGAAACTTATCCCAGCTACGGTTTGTGGGGATACGATACAGGATTATTTTTCCTTACTGCACTGAGACGTAACGGCACACACTTCGAACAAAATATCCAGCGAATTCGTGTCAATTCTCTCCAGTTTGCGTTTCACTTTGAACGGTTGAATAACTGGGGAGGTCTTATAAACAATGGATTATATCTTGTTCACTACGACAGGAACGGACAAATCATTAAAACAGACAAAAGCAGATGAAACGTTTTTTTCTCCTTCTTGTGCTGTTAACTATATATGCTGCCCTGCATGCACAGAAGCAGACTTTTAAAGATGAATTATATCTTGGAGCCGGTGGTGGGGCAATGTTTACTAGTGTGGATTTTATGCCGACTGTTCAGCAAATGTTCAACACAGGTGTATATGGTGGGATTGCTGCAAAATATATCTCAGAAAAGCATCTGGGGCTGGTCGGTGAGATCAACTTCGCACAGCGCGGATGGAAAGAGGAGTTCGATCCCGCAACAGATTTTTCATACAAAAGAACGCTGAACTATATTGAAGTGCCATTCATGACACATGTCTATTTTGGGAATAAGGCCCGCTTTATCTTGAATGCCGGTCCTCAAATAAGCATTCTTATAGGAGATAAACAGGAGATGAGTCAGGCTCTTGCCGATGATCTTGCCACACGTCAGGCTGCAGATCCCGACGCACCTATCGGTGTCCAGTACGGTTTCACGGGTGAAATGAGTCGCGTAGATTACGGGTTGGTAGGCGGAGTAGGGATGGCCCTGAAAACTGCTATCGGCGATTTTGACCTTGAGGGGCGCTATTATTTTGGTTTGGGGGATCTTTTCAACAGCCGTCGCAGCGACGATGCCTATTTTTCCCGTTCTGCCCACCGGTTGATTGAAGCAAAACTTACCTATTATTTGAAAATTCACTGATTTTTTTTTTGCAGAATAAAAAAACTGTTGTACTTTTGAACAAAAGTACATGAATACATGTTCATATATTGATTTAATGAATAAATAAGATGAAAGAAGCGGCATTTGAAATTGAAAAAGTGAAAATAGACCGCTCTCAATTTGAGGAGGCTGCCTACATTTTGAAGGCGATGGCCAATGAGACGCGTTTATGCGTGGTTATGCAGCTCTCCAGGGCAGGTGAGAAATCCGTAACGGAATTGATGGAGAATATGGATTGCGAACAATCGTTGCTCTCGCATCACCTTACAGATATGAGGGCGAAGGGGATTCTCAACTGCCGCAGGAGCGGTAAGAACAGCTTTTATTCACTGAGTGATAACAGATTTACAAGTGTACTGAAGTGTCTTATGAGTTGTGATGATAAGAACATCTGAAATCCGGATGGAACAAATAGAAAAAATAATTTAATCGTATGAAAGATTTTTTTATAAAACATTGGCTTAGATTTGCAGGGGTTGCAGCAGGAGTACTGGGAGGTTACCTATATTATCATTACGTAGGTTGTTTGAGCGGCACATGCCCCATCACATCCAATCCATACAGAATGATGATTTACGGAGCTGTGATTGGATATCTGCTGTTCGATATTTTTTCGAAAGATTCAACCAAAAAGAAGGATAAAGAGATAGTTAATAATAATGATAAAAGCATCGAATAATGAAGAGAGCAAC
>JAENWZ010000259.1 GCA_016649795.1 Proteiniphilum sp.
GCCGTACTGCTCACCCAGGTCTATCACTGTCTTTTTAAACAGGGGACTACCGATCTCATAAACAGGCTCAACACGACAACCGCCGTCCGTCTGAAAGAGTCCCAGCGCAGCCATCACAAACCAGCCGCTCATCTGCCCCTGATCCTCATCACCCAGGTAGGCATTGGCTAGGTCATGTCCGTAATAACGATCAAGGATGGAGCGGCTCCACTTCTGTGTCTGCCACGGCTCACCGGCCCAGTTGAAAAGAAAGGCGAAATGCATCGACTGCTGGTTGCCCTGCACCACGGGATAATCCCAGTATTGATCGCCCGGCGCATTATAACGCAGGGGTTCACTTGCCTCAAATCCCCATGTCAGTCGGTCGATAAACTCCTTTCTGCCTATCATATCGACCAGCGCCGGCATATCCTGGGGCACGAAGAATGTCAGCTGCCAGGCGTTACCCTCCACATAGTGGTGATTGGCACCGGAGGTAAAAGGATCGAACTCCTTCTCCCACTCACCATCGCTGTTCCGCATACGGGCAAAGCCCGTCTCCTTATCTATGGCATTCTGCCACCAGTCACCTCTTTCCGAGAAAATCCTGTATTCTGCCTCTTTGCCGAGTGCTTTGGCCGGCTGCGACACGGTCCAGTCATCGTATGCATACTCAAGAGAGTTGGAGAAACGACCTAGATCTACCGGTACATAGTGGTATTTCAGGTAAGCTTCCAGATCCCTGTTCCCTGCCAGCCCTTTTCCCACACGTTGTGCCGGGGTAGTCTGCATCTTATGTACCGCCTCGAAGAGCTTCTCTGCATCATAATCACGTATCCCCATCTGATAAGCACTCACCAGCAGCGGTATCTCGTGCTCGGCAACCATCACCGGCACATACTCCATCCCTGCCGGACCTTTCGCCAGCCAGCCATTGGCGTCGTACATGGCCAGCTGTGATCTCACCCACCGTGCGCTCCACTCGGGTGTGACCAGGTTCCACAGCTGGTTCAGGTTCCAGAATGTATTCCAGAAAGCATCACAACCCAATGCTACATCGTCCGGATCATTAAGCTGACGTACCTCCTCGGTGGCATCCACCCAGCGTCCGTCGAGATCGCTGAAGCTGTTACGGCAGTAGGAGCGGTAGAGATTGGTATAGAAACGTCCTTTCTCCCGCCGGTCGTTGCTCTTCACCGTTATCCGGGTGAGGATCTCATTCCACGTCTCGCTGTGATGGGACCGCACCGCCTCAAAATCCCATCCAAAAGGTGTTGCGATCTCTCCCTCCAGGTTCCTCGCCGCGCCTTCCCGGTCAACATAGGAGATCCCTGACCGCACCTGCACCACATGATTGAGGTGCGTGTCGAACTCGGCAAAGCAACCCATCCGGCCGGGATTTTCCGCCGTTATCTCCTCAGCTTCAATGATCTCATCATCAATCCATCCACCGAAATTTTTGATATCCCTGTCGAACTCAATCACGAACCAGAGGGTATAATCCTGGTCGCTGTCGTGCGACCAGATGTTTTTTGACTGTTGTCTGCTGAATCCTTCAATACGTCTCTCCCCCACCTTTCTGATCTCCGCATCTAGAATATCATATCCATACTCAGCGGGGATCTTCAGGTCGATCAACACACGCGAGGAGGAGTCAGCGGGATAAGTATATCGCTGAAAGCCGCAACGGTCAGTAGAAGTAAGTTCCGCACTTATCTGATAGTCGGTGAGATCCACCTTGTAGTAACCGATGCCTGCCACCTCACCCGCCTTGTCAATCGATGAACGGTATGAGCGATCATCTCTCTTAAAGACCGACTGATCACCTATCTTTGTCTTTAGCGGACCATTCACCGGCATAATTCCAAGTCCGGCCATCGTCCATTCATGGATATGGCTAAACGTGCCGATGCTCTCGAAGCTCGGGTCGTATCCCGCCTGCCATCCCGGATTCTGGTTGTCGGGGCTCAGCTTCACCATGCTCATCGGCATCCATGGACCGGGTGCGATCATCCATCGTGAATGTGCCGTACCCATCCGTGTATCCACATAGTCGGCAGGGGTAACGGTCTTCTGTGGCGACCTGTTCACTTTTTCTTTCTCTACTGAGCGACCATCGATCATCACTTCATAGCTGCTCTGTTGCAGTGCAGCAACCACCGGCATGGGTGCCTCCAGCAGATACCTCCCCTGCTCCAGCCGCTCAGAGAGGATGCGCACTCCATCGAGCGACACCTCCACCAGCGGTGATCCCTCCAGATGCTCCAGATCAATCAACAGGGGCTGTGCAGGAGGATCAACTGTCTGGTACTGTGCCGCCTCCACACCACGTAGATATGCTGCCCCTGTTATCTCTTGCGTTACTGCATCTGTTAATCCTTCGAGGCGGATTGCATCGAAGATCAGCCATGATCCTTCCAGGTTTGTGAGGGAAATTTCATTGTCTCCCTCTTTGATCAACCCTTTCTCCAGGGGGATCTCAATGGTGTGATGGATGCAATTCTCGTAATCACCTGAGAGAGAACCTTCACCCCCACCCTTTGGGAGTATATACTTCCACGAACGACCATTCACAGTCACTTTAAAATAAGGCGGAGTAGTATGATGAGTATCAAGAATGTTGATAATTAACTTCATCTCTCCGTTATCAGACACCTGTTTCATTCTGAAAAGGATGTTCAACACATGCGTTCTGATACCTGCAGTGCCGCTGGTACCTCCCCACGTGTCGGCAGGGCCGGGGAGGATATATGGAAAATCGTTCTTTACATCAGAGCTGCCCACAAGAAAGTAGCGGTCCTCCCAGCCGAAATCGTTCTCGAGGAACATTTCATACTTATCGGGTGCCAGAGCAAACTCAGCAGCGCTCCTGTCCTCACTGCCTATCTGCCAGATGATGGCAGGGCCGGGATTACTGTAACCCCATATTGTGAATAGAAACAGAATAAGCAGGATAGTATATTTTCTTCTCATTGTTCTATTTTTAGTTTGATAAATTTATTCTCATCAGCCCTGAATCTGTCGGAGGTAACCAACCCCGACAGCGGCTCCTCAATGGCATTCACGATCTGAAACATGAATGGCTTACCACTCCTGTCTTTAATTCTACTTTTAGACTTTAAGAGATGCTTTGGTCTTTATAGTAACGGTCAATATCCCGCTTTCTGTTTTTGTGTCTGATAAGCATTTGGTAATGAA
>JAENWZ010000236.1 GCA_016649795.1 Proteiniphilum sp.
TCCTGCTCTTCGTATGTTTTCAGCAGTTTCTCCTGTACCTCTGACGGCACAAGCTCGTAACTGGCGAACTTCATTGAGAAGGAAGCCCTTCCGCCGGAAAGCGAACTTAATGACGTGGAGTAGGAGCTCATCTCTTTCAAGGGTACTTTAGCCTTCAGCATCTCAAAACCTTTCTCACTTTCCATGCCCATGATCATGGCCCGGCGTCCCTGCAGATCGCTCATCACATCACCCATAAACTCACCCGGAACGGAGACAGTAACATCATATACCGGCTCGAGAATTTTGGGCCCTGCATTCTTGAATGCAGTACTAAAAGCGTTTCTCCCCGCGAGCATGAATGAGATCTCATTGGAGTCTACCGGGTGCATCTTACCGTCGTACACGATCACGCGCACATCACGTGCATAGGATCCGGTGAGAGGACCCTGCTCCATGCGTGCCATGATTCCTTTCATGATAGCGGGTAGGAAACGGGTGTCGATAGCACCGCCCACGATGCTGTTCACAAACACCAGCTTACCGCCCCAATCCAGTTCAATCACCTGCGTGTCGCGGTTCTGTACCTTGAACTCCTGACCGTTAAAGCGATAGATCTCCTGCACAGGCATGCCTTCACTGTAAGGCTCAACGATGAGGTGTACCTCCCCGAACTGACCGGCGCCACCCGATTGTTTCTTGTGACGATAATCGGCGCGCGCCGATTTGGTGATGGTTTCACGGTAAGGTATCTTCGGCTCGATATATTCAATCTCAATCTTATCGTTGTTTTCGAGACGCCATTTCAATGTTCTCAGGTGGAATTCACCCTGACCGGAGACGATGGTCTGTTTTAACTCTTTCGAGATCTCTACCCTCCATGTGGGATCTTCCTCCTTCATACGGGTGAGCGATTCATTCAGCTTCTCCGTGTTCGATTCATTCACTGCTTTAATCGCCCTACGGTATCGTGGTTCGGGGTATTTAATGAAATTGAACCTGTTTTCTGTTCCTTTGGCATTCAGGGTGTTGCCTGTACGTACATCTTTCAGCTTCACCGCTGCACCAATGCTTCCTGCCTGCAGCTCATCCGCCTTGTTACGTAACTGTCCGGCTATGGTGTATAGTTGCGCGAGACGTTCTTTCGAGTTGCGATCGGCATTGTTAAGGTCATCACCTTCCTTCACTGTTCCCGACATCACCTTAAAGTAGGACACTTCACCAATATGCGGTTCAACGGTAGTCTTGAAGAAGAAAAGGCTTGTAGCTCCGGTAGCATCCGGTTTTATCTCATCACCTTCTACACTTCTCGGCGCCGGCACATCGGTAGGTGATGGTGCCACCATGTTCAGGAAGTTCATGATGCGGTGCACCGCCATATTTTTTTCGGCAGAAGAGCAGAAAAGAGGGAAGAGGGTGTGACTGATCATCCCCTTGTGAATACCTTCGCGCATCTCCTCTTCTGTAAGAGAACCCTGATCGAAGTATTTTTCCATCAATCCTTCGTCATTCTCTGCTGCCGCTTCGAGCAACACCTGATAATACTCGCCTGCTCTCTCTTTCTCGCTCTCCGGTATTTCCAGTACTTCGGGAGCCGCGGCATCCGGTTTCCATTTATATAGTTTTTGTTTCAGTACGTCCACGATACCGTCGAAGGAGCTGCCACTGCCAACAGGATACTGAACAGGAACTATTTTGTTGCCGTACAGCTCTTTCATGCTGGCCAGGGTGTTGTCGAAATCTGCTTTCTCATGATCCATCTGGTTCACCAGCAGCACGATCGGCCTCTTCATCTTATCCACATAACGGAACTGGTTAATGGTTCCCACCTCCACACCATTGGCTGCGTTGATAAGCATAAGTGCCATATCTGTCACGTTGAGGGCAGAGATCACACCTCCTACAAAATCATCCGATCCGGGACAATCGATGAAATTCATCAGCTTTTCTTTCCATTCATACGAAAAAACAGTGGAGAAAACTGAATAGCCATAATCCTTCTCAACAGGGAAATAGTCACTCACGGTATTCTTGCCATCTACTGAACCACGTCGTTTTATAAGACCACACTCGAAAAGCATTGCTTCTGCGAGAGTGGTCTTACCTGATCCGGCATTGCCAATAAGGGCAATGTTCTTAATTTCGTTTGTTTTGTAAACTTTCATGATTAGAAATTATTTAATGTATAAAATGTTTCTTCTCTGTAAAAAAAATATTTTCTCCACCTTGAGTTCACTGAAAAGGAGAAGGCAGGGAGCCTGAAAGTATGAAAAATGACTTTGTGTCTGCGGAGAGAGCGACAAAGTCATACTATACTTAACAGCGTTGCAATTTATGAAAATCGTATGACAAAGAAAAATGTTACTATTATGTTATAAAACATATAGAGGAAGGTTGCTCCGGAAAGCCTGAATATGATAAACATTATTAGCTGTCGGTTGTTTATTTACGACACAGTGGAACATGACTCATGAGCTAAATATTACATATGAACGGGGAGCAGGCAGATGCTGCTTTCCCTATTTCTTGTTGCCGTTTGTCGTGAAACTATCAAAAATGTCATTTATAATTATTAAATAAATATGGATCACTTTTACAATCAACCCATTGATGATCTGTTGCAACAATTCGATGTAACTTCCGTCGCCGGTCTTACTGACGAGGAGGTGAGGAGACGGATTGAAGAGCATGGACCAAACCGGCTCGAATCAAAAAAACAAAAATCACTCTTCTCCATGTTCTTCGAGCAGTTCAAGAGCAGCATGGTCGTTATCCTCTTTATTGCTGCCATTATCTCGGGTGTGATTGGTGTGTTGCATAACGAAGGGCTGGTGGAGAGCTTTGTGATTCTCGCCATTCTGATAATCAACGCGATTATAGGTACAATGCAGGAGATGAAGGCGCAATCATCGCTCGAAGCGCTTAACAGGATGAGCTCTCCCCATACGAAAGTGTTACGTGGAGGACAGGTAGCTGAGGTTGTTTCCACGGAAATAGTGCCGGGTGACATTGTGATTCTCGACACCGGTGATATCATCCCGGCCGATTTGCGATTGATCGATGCTGTGAACCTGAAGATTCAGGAGTCGGCGCTCACTGGTGAATCGGTGCCTGTGGAGAAAACAGCCGGCCTGCTGCAAGAGAAGGAGGTGGCACTGGGTGACCGCGACAATATGGCATTTTCTACCAGTACGGTCACCTATGGCCGCGGAAAAGGAGTGGTTGTGGCTACCGGCATGCATACTGAGGTGGGTAAGATAGCCCATATGCTTCAGCACACTGAGGCGACGGAGACACCTATGGGTAAACGCCTTCAGCAACTGGGAAAGGTGTTGGGTTATGTTGCTCTTGGCATCTGTGCCGTGATCTTCATCGTGGGTGTCTCCTACGGTAACGACTGGATGGATATGCTGATGATGGCCGTGAGCCTTGCAGTAGCTGCCATCCCTGAAGGACTGCAGATTGTCTCGACGATTGTGTTGGCCATTGGTGTACAGCGCCTGGTGAAGCTGAACGCGATTGTCCGCACGCTGCCATCGGTGGAGACGCTGGGGAGCACTACGGTGATCTGTTCCGATAAAACCGGTACGCTCACGCAAAACA
>JAENWZ010000266.1 GCA_016649795.1 Proteiniphilum sp.
GGAAATGAAAAATTTTATATTAAACTATGCACCAGGCCGACAATAGACCAACAATTAATTTTTGACAGCTTCAATTTTAAACACCGTCCATATGTGAGAAAAACAAAAGTAGTCCCCCAATTGTAAAAAACAAAAATACAACACACTGTATAGAAGTACTTTACGATTGTTGATTTTCAAGTTGGGTTAAGTCAATAATGTCCGTAAGAAAATCATCCGGTGTTTTAATTTTAAGCCCATATTTATCTAATACATCTTCAGGAAAATCCTTTATATTGTTAGATACGATCACATGAGCGTATGTTTTGATAGCAGCGGCTAATACGTGCCTGTCATTTTCATCCGGCAGTTCCAAATGTTCAATTAAACTTTCATAGTGTTGTACCAAGGCATCGGGGAAAGCAATATTTGCATTCCTAACTCTTTTTTCGGATTCTTCTGGTGAAATACCCTTTCTCTGCATCACATCCTTCCATTCATCAAATATATGACTGCTCCATTTAGGAGTGTACATGTCATAATAGGCAAACCAGAAGAGAAGATCTCTGATAATTACCGGATAAATCACATTGGTATCCAAAACTGCAGTAAATCGAACACTATGAATCATAAAGTCCTAAATCTTCATCTGCATGCATCATCTCAATGAGGCGTTTCTTTTGCTCCTCTTTCATCTTCTTTTTGTAGTCAATAACATCTTCATATTTGATTCGGCGATGTTTTCCTACTTTTGTATATTCAATTTTTCCTTCTTCAAGTAATTTCACCAGGTAGGGTCTCGAACATCCCAGAACTTCGGCAGCACTCTGTGTAGTCACTTCCGTTGCCAGAGGTACGATTGACAGCTGACAGCTGATAGTTGATATCTGAAAGCTGAAAGCTAAAAGCTAAAAAACCCGATCCAGTTCTTTCATCATGTAGGGCCGGCGTCTATAGGTCTGCCGGAACTGGTTGATAAGTTGTCTGACCACTGCTGTTCCTCCCTCAAACGATTTCATCCATTTCAGTGTTTCGGCAACCCGCTTGTAGGCCTCCTTATCGGTGATGGTAGCCTGTTGCTGCACGTATTGCAGATAGATGGAGAAAACCTCCTTCGGGTAGCGGGGACGGAGATGTTTCTCATACTTGCGGATCATCCCAATACCGCTATTCCGGCATAGCTGCAAGAGGTCGTCCCATCTCATGTGTTCCACGTATATATCCGCCCTCAACTCACCCGTGTCGTAAAAGCTCTTATCCGATAAAAGCTGCAAGATCCAGGCCAGCATTTCAGGCCACTCAGCCTCAGGGGTGAGTTTCCTGAGTGACTGGTAACATGCACGTTGTTCTCTGCCCTCCACGAACAACTCCTTCGTGATCTCCACGATCTTTGCATGGTTGTTCAAACGAGTATAGATCGACAAAAGCTCCTTTTGCCACGCATTCACCGTTCCTATCGTCTTCTTTTCCCTTGCAATCTGTATTCCTTCCTGCAGCAACCGGATGGCATCCTCATACCGCTCCGCTGTCAGCAATCGCTTCAATCTGATCGCGCGGACATCGGGAAAGGATAAGAATTGTTCGATTGTCTGATCCGCCGCCGCCTCACGGTTATTTTCCTCCAGCAAGTATATCTTTTCCACTACAGCCCGCTCCTTCTCATACTCTTTCGTGTTCGCGATACGCTGGTCAACGATGCGAAGCACGCGGTCAAATCCACCCGCGGCGTCCGAGGCAAAATAATTCTCCAGCACCTCCAACGAGGTATTTAGTCCCATGTATTGGTGTTTTTTATCGCCGATCACCTTTTCGTACCAGCTGAAGATCAGTTCTATCTGTTCACTGGAGAGTTTATCGTTCAGCATCTCCTCCAGCAGATCGATCGCTTCATCGTAGATCACCTGTACATCCCCCTCGTAGTCGAAATTCTCATCCCAGTAATCGGGAATGGTATCAATCAGGGTCTGCGCGATGCGTATGGCCTCCTCCCTGTTGTCGTGGCGTAGATAGTAGCGTGCTTTTTCGAGCAGCGGTTCCAGCTTTTTGCTCACGGCTTCGGCATCAAAACCGATATCATCAAAATGACATCCGCTGTTTTCAATCTGCCCGCATGAATATCATACATTAACGGAGTTTTAGCAAACAGGAGCATGGCTCCGTTAGTAGGAATCCCATCCCTCAGCAGATTCATTTTCCTAATATATCTCATTGAAGATCTTGCTTTTCATCAGTCATTCTCTTCGTAGTAATAAGAATAGTCAATCCCTATCATGAATATTTCCCGGTCGTTTATTTTGTCAGTAAATGCATTTTCCAGAAGAGTTTTTAAAACACCGCTATTGGTAGGACTAAGAATCATTGCATTCATGTAATCTTGCTTACTAATTTTACTCCAGTCTACACATTTCCTGAGACGTTTCTTTAATATCAAATCTAACCATATTCTGGAAGCCCTTCCATTTCCTTCCATAAAAGGGTGAGCAATGTTCATCTCTACATATTTGTTTATGATTTCGTCAAATGTAGTTTCAGGCTTGTCTTCTATTTGCTTTAATGTATCGCCTAAAAAGTGTGATACAGCAAATTGAAAGCCACCTTTTGAAATGTTTTTTTGTCTGATTTGTCCCGCGAAATGATACAATCCGCCAAACAAGTAAGCGTGTATCTGTTGCAAACCTTTGGTTGTTCCAACTTCTATGTTGCTGATAAAAGAACTTTCAAATAAGGCATACGCTTTTGTTTTGCTTTTTCCGTCAATACTTTCATTGCTGTAAGTGAACCATTCCATAAATCGGTTTGCCTTCTTGCCCGGAAATTCTTTGCCCAGTAAAATAATTCCGCTGTAATCGAGCATGTCGGATAAACGTTTCTTGCCGTCTGGAGCAAAAAGTTTCAACTGGGTAGTGAGACTAACCACTTGACTCTTCTCCTTCTTTAACTTAGCTTTAAGATACTTCCAATAATTGCGGGTTTTGGTGTAGTCGTCCTGGTCGGTAAGCACAGCTACAATATCCAATACACTAAACCACCACTTGGCATTTTGCTCGTCCCAAA
>JAENWZ010000054.1 GCA_016649795.1 Proteiniphilum sp.
GCTGGAACTCCCGATGATGGTAACACACAATACCTCCATGCATGCAACGCCCTTCACGGTCTCTATCGATCTGTTAACGCACGGATGTACTACCGGCATATCGGCTTACGACAGAGCACAGACTATACTGGCACTTACACGTATGGAGACTGCCCCCGAGGATTTTGGGCGTCCCGGTCACATCTTCCCTCTCCGCGCACAGACCAGAGGGGTGCTGCGCAGAGCAGGTCACACGGAGGCAACCATCGATTTTGCCCGTCTGGCGGGACTCTACCCCGCAGGTGCCCTTGCCGAGATAAAGAACGAGGATGGCTCCATGGCACGTCTTCCCGAGTTGATGGAGATGGCCTTGAAATTCAAGCTGAAAATTGTTTCGGTCGCCGATCTGATCAAATACCGACTTCAGACAGAGTCGCTGATTGAGAGGGGTGAAGCTGTTCAGCTGCCCACCGGTTACGGTGATTTCATGATGATACCTTTCCTGCAAAAAGCTACCGGTCAGGAGCATGTGGCACTGATAAAGGGCGAGTGGCATGATGATGAGCCCATCCTCGTACGTGTGCACTCATCCTGCATCACAGGCGATATTTTCGGCTCTATGCGCTGCGAATGTGGCGAACAGCTGCACAAAGCATTACAGCTGATAGAAAAGGAGGAGAAAGGCGTGCTGGTCTATCTGAACCAGGAGGGACGCGGGATTGGTTTGATGGCCAAAGCGGAAGCATATAAATTACAGGAGCAGGGACTCGATACAGTGGATGCGAACCTGCATCTCGGTTATCAGGCCGATGAAAGAGATTACGGTGTGGGTGCCCAGATCTTGCGGAGCCTGGATGTGAAGAAAATGCGGCTGATGAGCAATAACCCCACGAAAAGGATCGGTCTGGAATCGTACGGACTGGAGGTGGTGGAGAATGTACCTCTGGAGATTACTCCCAATCAATACAACCATTATTATATGGAGACAAAAAAAAATAGAATGGGACATGTACTCAAGAGCTTAAAATAAGCGGAGCCCCTCTCTTAGGGGGCGGAAGGGCTGACTTAGATGGAACAAAATATGGAACTTCTTCACCTTGTTATCAGTTTTGTGGTGGGCGGAATGCTGGCTTGGATCATAGCCACACTGTTGACGAAATCAAACAGAGTTTCTAAAAGCGATTTTGAGGCTGTCTGGATAAAGAATAACACATTGAACACTGAACTGGCTCTGTTGAAGGCGAGAACAGCCGAGCTCACTGCCAATCTGAATGCTGCCCATGAAACCATTCAAAGCCGACTTGAGGATATTGCCGGTTACAGGGAGGAGCTGAAAACAAGAACCGATGAGTACAACGAAATAAACAGATCGCTGGCATCATTCACTGCCGAGAACAGATCGTTGCTCGAGAAGCTGGAAAATCAGAAAGAGGAGATCGGTGAAATGCGCAAACAGTTCAACCTGGAGTTTGAGCACATCGCTTCGAAGATACTGGAGGAGAAAACCGAGAAGTTCACCAACCTGAACAGAGAGAACCTCAATACTATTCTGAAGCCGTTGGGGGAGAACATTGACTCTTTCCGGAAGAAGGTGGAAGAGGTCTATGTCACCGAGGCGAAGGAGCGCTTTTCATTGGGACAGGAGGTGAAGAATCTGCGGGAGCTCAACGACAGGCTCAGCACCGAAGCCACCAACCTGACCAATGCACTCAGGGGCAACTCCAAAACGCAGGGCGACTGGGGACAGATGATACTGGAGAACATTCTCGAACGATCGGGATTAGTAAAAGGGCGTGAATATTTCACACAGGAGTACCTGAAAGACACCGACGGTAATCATCATATTAATCAGGATGGCGCAAAGATGCAGCCCGATGTGATCATCGCTTACCCCGATGACCGTAAGGTGATCATCGACTCCAAAGTTTCACTCACGGCCTATGCCAATTATGTAGGAACCGACAATCACGATGAACAGAAAAAATATATTAGTGAACATCTACGCTCCGTTCGTAAGCACATTGATGAACTGAGCCGTAAAAGCTATCAGGATTACGCTGTCACGCTCGATTTTGTAATGATGTTCATACCCAATGAGCCTGCTTATCTGTTGGCTTTACGGTATGAGGAGAACCTTTGGCAGTATGCTTACGATAAGAAGATACTGCTGATCAGCCCCACCAACCTTATCGCTGCGCTGAAAATGATTGTAGATCTGTGGAAGCGGGAGTACCAAAACCGCAATGCTCTGGATATTGCCGAAAGAGGTGCAGCCCTCTATGATAAATTTGTCAATTTCACAGCTTCTCTCACAGATATAGAAACACATATCGACAGGGCTAAACGGAGTTATGAGAATGCGTACGGACAACTGAAGTCGGGCAGGGGGAACCTGATAGGACAGGCAGAGAAACTGCGTGAGCTGGGTGTGAAAGCCAGAAAATCACTGCCACAGTCAATGCTCGACGAGATAAAGGAAGACTAGAATTAAAAATTAAAAATTAAAAACTGATAACTGATCGCTAAAAGCTGAAAGCTGAGAGCTGATTGCTAATAACTGATAACTGACAAAAAAATAAACCATGTACGGGAAAATGCAACAACATCTGCAGGCTGAGTTGAAAGCCATAGAAGAAGCAGGTCTTTACAAAAACGAACGAATTATTGTAACACCGCAGAGAGCAGAGATTAAAGTGGAGTCGGGGCAGAAGGTACTGAACTTCTGTGCTAACAACTACCTCGGGCTCTCCGATCATCCACGGTTGATCAGTGCAGCCAAGAGAGCACTCGATGAGCGGGGCTATGGAATGTCGTCGGTGCGATTTATTTGCGGCACGCAAGATTATCACAAGGAGCTGGAAAAGACCATCAGCGATTTTTTCCATACAGATGATACGATCCTCTATGCCGCCTGTTTTGATGCCAACGGTGGTCTGTTCGAACCCCTTTTTACCGATGAGGATGCCATCATCTCAGATGCACTGAACCATGCATCCATCATCGATGGTGTACGTCTCTGCAAGGCTAAACTCTATCGTTACGCCAACGCCGATATGGCTGATCTGGAGGTGAAACTGAAAGAGGCACAGACACAGCGTTTTCGCATCATTGTTACCGACGGTGTTTTCTCGATGGACGGTAACGTTGCCCCACTGGATAAGATCATGGCGCTGGCTGAAAAATATGACGCGCTGGTCATGGTGGATGAGAGCCACTCTGCCGGTGTGGTTGGTGATACCGGAAAGGGAGTAACTGAGCAGTTTGATGTTTTGGGACAGGTAGATGTGATCACCGGAACGCTGGGTAAAGCTTTCGGTGGTGCCATCGGTGGGTTCACCACGGGACGCAGGGAGATCATCGATATGCTGCGTCAGCGGTCAAGACCCTATCTCTTCTCCAACTCTATCCCTCCCATGGTGGCGGCATCGGGTGTGGAAGCTTTTCATCTGCTGCAGGAGTCCAATCATCTGCAGGACAAACTGCACGCTAACGTGGACTACTTCGTGACAAAGATGAAAGAGGCCCGGTTCGACATCAAGCCAACGCAATCGGCTATTTGTGCCGTGATGCTGTATGATGCGAAACTTTCACAGCAGTTCGCAGCCGATTTGCTGGAAGAGGGTATCTACGTGACAGGGTTCTACTATCCCGTTGTACCGAAAGAGCAGGCGCGCATCCGCGTACAGCTCTCTGCAGGGCATGAGCCTGCACATCTCGACAAAGCGATTACCGCATTTATCAAAGTGGGGAAGAAATTAGAGGTAATTTGATAGAACAAAGATTAGCAATTAGTAATCAGCAGTCAGTTGAATCCTGAAGCTGACAACTGATAACTGACAACTGACTACTGACAACTAAAACAATATGAAGGCATTAGTGAAATTACGCCCCGAAAAGGGTATCTGGATGGAGGATGTTCCTGTCCCCTCCATCGGTGTGAACGATGTGCTCATCAAGATAAAAAAAACAGCCATCTGTGGTACCGATCTGCATATTTATAAATGGGACGACTGGTCGCAGAAAACCATTAAAACACCCATGACCATCGGTCACGAGTATGTGGGTGAGATCGTGGATATGGGCAGCGGCGTGGTGAACCTGAAGGTGGGCGACCGTGTGACGGGTGAAGGACATATTGCCTGCGGCCATTGCCGTAACTGCCGCCGCGGCAAACTGCACGTGTGCGAGAACTCCGTAGGTGTGGGGGTGAACCGTGACGGATCTTTCGCCGAGTACCTCTCACTGCCGGCAGCGAATGTGGTGAAGCTCGACCCGCGCATCTCCGATGAGATTGCCTCCATCATGGATCCGTTTGGTAATGCCACACATACAGCACTGTCGTTCCCACTGATTGCCGAAGATGTACTGATCACCGGCGCAGGTCTGATAGGCAGCATGGCTACCGCTATCTGTCGCTTTGCAGGGGCACGCTACATCGTAGTGAGTGATTTAAGTGAATACCGTCTGGATATTGCCAGGAAGATGGGTGCTACGGTCACCGTCAACCCTTCAAAGGGGGAGACCATCGCACAGGCAGTGAAGAATCTGGGCATGCGCGGTTTCGACGTGGGACTGGAGATGTCCGGCTCGCCGACCGGCTTCCGCGAAATGATCGCTAACATGTACAACGGATCCAAGATCTCACTGTTGGGCATCCTGCCTAACAACACCACGGTCGACTGGAATGAGATCATCTTCAAGGCACTTACCCTGAAAGGGATCTACGGTCGCGAGATGTGGGAGACATGGTACCAGATGGAGCAGATGATCATTTCAGGTATCGATTTATCTCCCATCATTACCCACCATTACAGCATCGATGAATTCCAGAAAGGGTTTGATGTGATGGAAAGCGGACAGTGCGGAAAAGTGATTCTTAGCTGGGATTAATCCTCTCCCTGAATCAATGAGAAATAGACAACGAGGTGGCGTTCCTTTAAAAGAAACGCCACCTTCGTTATCTGTATTGATTTGCTTTGATTGAAGGTGTTTATGGTTTGAACAGATTGATTGCCTTATCGAAAATATTACTCTTTATTAATGTGGCCTCTTCCTCTTCTTTTACATCATCCTCTTCCGGATCAGGGAGATACGCGTAATCATCAATCAGCCCGCTGTTCTCAATATTCCAGTTGTTCACCGTCACCACCTCCTCGAGCAACATTTTCATCTGATCGGATGCAATCTTCATCAACCCGCTCTTGAGCGCTGCTTTCCTCACCTGCTCTTTCGCCAGCTCCTGTATCTGCTGCAGGTCTTTTCTGCCGATAAAATTGAAAAGATCATCCTCGAAGTAGTAATAGTCAAAATCGGTTTCAACGGAGAAAATCTCCGGTTTCGGGAATTCAATCAACCGCAATTGTTTGTTCTCTTCATTGATCTCCCATTTACATTTATTCACATCGTACCCTATCAACACCCTGGCACGTACAATCACCAGTGCTTTTTTGGTGGAAGGGATGAACTTGAGCAGTTTCTTCGTGTTCTCGTAGTTGTATATCTCATTCAGCTGTCCTTCTGCCACCACAATCTTAAACACTTTTTTTACGCTCTCCACTACCGTGTGTGAGCTCGTCACTATTCCGGAACGGCCTTTACGTGCACTCCTTAGTTGAAAAATAAGGTAGGTGATTACTCCTCCGATAAGTAATCCGAAGAACATCACACCCACCATATTCCCGTTTCCGGCATATGTGGGTTTGAAAAATGTGCGATAGAGATATCCTGCTATTAACAAAAGGAGAATAGCTGCAGCTATAATGCCGATTGTTTTTGCGATCTTTTTGGTCATAGTTAAGTTGTTTGTATTAAAACACAAAAGTAGGTATAAAGGTTTGATAGATGCGGATAAACATTTTCTCTGTTATCTTTTGTAAGCAAATAATTTAAAAAGGCTCAATATGAAAAATTATCCGTAATTTTGCGGATTAATATCAGGCAGGAAAGTAAGAAAAGAACCAAAACGATCATATGAAACATGCATCTGAATCATCCCAACCCTGCAGATGTTCATTGCAAGTGGCATATACCATAATAAAAATATTAAAAACCAGATGAAACAACTTATTATACTCCGTCACGGGAAAGCGGAACAGGATACCATGGCAAAGGATGATTATGATCGGATTCTTACGGAACGTGGTCACAAGAATGCTGCCGGCATGGGTGAATTTATCCTCAGGCGATCGGGTATGCCCGACCTGATACTCGCTTCATCGGCAAGAAGAGCACATGAAACGGCTATCCTTGCCGCTCAGAGTATAGGTTATCCTGAAGAGGCAATTCAAACCGATCAGAACCTCTACTTCGCTCCATCAGGATGGATTATGAATAATCTCTACAAGTTGTCCGATCAGGTGAGCAGCTGTCTATACGTTGGCCACAATCCGGGAGTAACCGACCTGATCAATGATTTAGGGGTGCGGCTCAATAACCTTCCCACCGCTTCGGCTGTATGTTTTGAATTTCATGTGGATTCGTGGGTGGATATTTCATTGGAACGCGCCAACTTCATGTGGCTGAAACTGGCTAAAGAGCTGTGATGAAAAGCAAGAAAGTGCCGGAAACAGATTACACATCCTTTTTAATGTTTCTCTCATAGGATGAAGAGAGTATGTGATAGGCTTTCGTTAGGAAGGCGAGCAGTGACAAAATTAACATAAAGAGCCCTGCAAACACAAACGTAAGTGCGATGCCACGTGTGCTTCCTTCTCCCAGCAACCATCCAAAGGTCTGTTTTCCTGCACCACTTTCCATATATGGGATGATAGAGGATTGAGCCAACGGACCAATAATGAAGATGGAGATGGGTGTGACTGCAGCTTCCACTGTTTGTGCGAATCCAAATACCCGACCCTGTTTAGACAACGGGACGACTGTTTGAATAATGGTCTGCTCCCCCGCCTCAACAACGGGTACGATTAACATATAGAGAAACATACCGCCCACAAACAGAACAGACCACTCACGAAGTGTAAAGAAGATACAGATCAGGCTTATGATCACATAACCTGTGAGTAACGAACGAAGTGGTTTTTTACCCAACCCCAGTTTTCCTATCAATAGTCCGCCTATAATAAAACCTATGCCGGTAAAACCAAGTATAACTCCCCATATCTCTACCGGGAAAAGTGTCAATCCATAGGGATCGAGTAATACCGCAAATGCACCACCAATGAAATTATTGAATGTGGTGAAGAAAATAAGAGCCAGTAACCCCGGAACATAGTGAATCGCCCTGAATGCACCCCGGAAATCGATTTGCGTATTCTTGAGATTGGCATCATGTACAATATGCTCTTCAGGAACGGAAATAAAAAAGAGGTGCAGTAGTGTGGCTGACGATAACAGGAGTGTAATGTAAATTGCCCAATCCATTCCCAGAAATCCAATGATAAGTCCGCTAAATACCATGTTGGCAATCATACCAAAGCCCTGGATGGTACCAATAAGACCGTTGGCACGCGCGTAATCTTGCTTTGGCACAAGAATGGAAACGGTTGTTGAGAGAGCGATACCTCTCAGGTTACCGGTAAGTGCACTTAATAGCAGAGGCAGAGAAAATAGCCAGAAGAGAGGTGAAGACATATTTGCTATATCTGCCTTGTCGGAATATATATATATTGCACTAGCCAGCAGTAGCAGTACCATCGTAGCCAGTGATGCTCCCACCATCACTTTTTTTTTCTTATGTTTATCTACTATCGTACCAAAAAACATGCTGGAGAATGTAACCAATAACATATAGGTTCCACTTAGTACGGAAAGTACCAGTACCGATTTTGTTTCGAGATAGATC
The DNA here is from genome assembly GCA_016649795.1 of Proteiniphilum sp. GTDB lineage: Bacteria > Bacteroidota > Bacteroidia > Bacteroidales > Dysgonomonadaceae > Proteiniphilum. The sequence continues at coordinate 7,778 of JAENWZ010000054.1, forward strand.
CAGAAAGAAAAAGCGCTCCAGAGCAAATAGGTGCTCGTATTGGCAATAGCTATATTGATGAGAACACGAATAAATCGTTTCATCGTAAGTTTTTTCTTAATACTTGACCCATAAAGAACACACGAATGGAATACTTTGTTTTGAATAAAATTTTAAAAAAACCGACCTTATAAAAAAGTCGGCTTCATTTGACATATTTCAGTTGTCTCTATGGAGAAAACTCTAATTATTTTTTTTTACACATATCTGAACAGCAACCATGACACCAGCAGGGTAAGCAGGATGTTGAATGTTTGAGCAGTAAGGAACGACCAGATGTATTTTTTGTTCTCTTTTTTGAAGATATAACGGAAATCTGTTTCCAAACCGATACAGACAAAAGCCAGCGAGAACAGTAGTCCGCGTGCACCTTTGTTGGCTACACGAGACAACTCTTTCCCAGTTTCGGCATCGAATGCGAAGCTGAATACCAGAGAAGCGATAAGAAATCCGAGAACGAATTTCGGAAACCGTTCCCAAAGAACGCTGCCCGAGGGACGGATTTCGTTGTTAGAGCCTTTGTAGGACCAATAGATGGAGATTGCAAAGGCGGCCACACCCAGCAGCACGTTCTGTGCCGATTTGATGATCACACTGTACTGCTCGGCTGTCTCACCGATAAACTTACCGGAAGCAACCACTGCAGCCGTAGTGTCAATGGTGCCGCCCAACCATGCGCCTGCCACCTCCTCGCTTAAACCGATTAATTTTGCAATGTAAGGTAGCAGATACATCATCGGGATTGCGATGATAAGTACCAGGGAAATGACAAAAGAGAGTTTCTTTGGGTTCCCTTTAATGGCACCACTTGTCGCAATTGCTGCCGAGACCCCGCAAATAGATACGGCACTGGAGAGCAATATCGACATCTCTTTATCAATCCTGAATGTTCTGGTAGCGATCCAGAAGCTGAAATACCAAACGGAGAGAACCACGATCACGGCTTGCACCATACCCAGCGCACCGGCTTTCATGATCTCATTGAAGAGGATAGAGCTTCCCAGTATCACCAACCCTGCTTTGATGAAGTATTCACTCTTAACGGCTGGTGCCAGCCATTTGGGCAAACCTACGGTGTTCCGAATAAGCAAACCTATTATTACGGCAAAAAAGACCGACTCAAGACCAATGGTTTTGATGGGTGAAAGAGCGGCTATATAATTAGCAAGCCATGCAAGAGCGTAAACAACCACAAAAGAGAGCAGGAAGCTTCCTCTGTCTTTGTTTCCCATAAAGAGATAACCCAGGTATGCCAGCACAGCGACGATAAGCGACATAAAGATGTAATTCTTCATTACCGCCGGCAGGAGAATCACAAGAAGGAGGGTCACTGCACCTATAAATGTAGCTACCCAATCTTCAGCTTTCAATGATTTTAACATAGGACAAACAGATTTTATTTACTCAAATTGAGTATCGGATTTCTAATGCGACATTTGAACGAATTGCAAAAGTAAAATTTTTTTGCAAATATTTAACCATAATGACTCTTTTTGTTCAAACAGATAATCGTTGTTAACAGAGTAAAAACAACTATTGGTCGATAAAAATGGGAAGTTTATCTATTTCTTTTGCCTGAGCATCCCCGTGACACTATTTTTGTATGTGATTCCAAATCTGTTCGATCTATTTTTGCAGTGAAACCATTATGAAGAAATTATATTTTTTAGTGTTATTTGCTCTGTTGTTCACACTCTCAGCGATGGCACAGGCACAATCAAACAGTTCCATCTCGGGAAGGTTGATCGATAAAGAGACTGAAGTACCTGTTGAGCTGGCAAACGTGCGCATATTGAAACAGGCTGATAGCACCTTTATTGCGGGTAAAGCATCGGACGCCAACGGCGCATTTAATATTCCCGTGAGAAACGGGGAGTACATTGTGCATATCTCATTTATTGGATACAATGATCTTTTTCGGAATGTTCAGGTGACATCATCCCGTCAGGGAGCAGAGCTCGGGAATATTTCCATGAGCAACGACAATATCCTTTTATCGGAAACCGTGGTTACCGCTAAGGCTTCTGAGATTGTAGTGAGAGGGGACACGCTGGAGTACAATGCCGGTTCTTATAAGGTGACGGAAAGTGCCGTGGTGGAAGATCTGTTGAAAAAGATGCCCGGTGTGGAGATAGACAGTGACGGTAAGATTACAGTAAATGGCAAGCAGATAACAAAGATACTGGTCGATGGGGAGGAGTTTTTCAGTGACGATCCGAAAGTGGCATCGAAGAACCTCCCTGCAAAAATGGTAGACAAGCTACAGGTGCTGGAAAGAAGATCGGAGCAGGCGCAGATGACCGGATTCGATGATGGTGAGGAAGAGAACGTGATCAATCTTACGGTTCGTCCCGGAATGAAAGAGGGCCTGTTCGGTAGTGCCTTTGCCGGATATGGCAGTAAGCAGCGCTACGAGGGCAACGCGATGCTCAATTACATGAAAGATAAAGATCAGTACACCTTTATTGGTGGAATCAATAACACGAACAACGCCGGTTTCTCCGATCTGGCTTCCTCCATGTTTGGAAGCATGGGAGGAGGCCGCGGCCGTAGAGGAATGTCCGGCGGAAGTAGCGGTATATCCACATCGGGTAACACGGGGGGTAATTTCAGTAAGCAGTTCACTCCCGAATTAAAATTAGGCGGAAACGTTCGTTACGGCTTTACCGATAGCAATGTGCTGTCGGATGTGTTCACTCAGAACATTCTCAGTGCGGGGAATACGCTCGAAGAGGAGAGCAATAGCGTGAATAGCA
>JAENWZ010000064.1 GCA_016649795.1 Proteiniphilum sp.
AAAGGATTTGAAATTGTTCATGGTGATAACACCAGCGAATTTGTCACTGTCAGAGGTATTGAGTGGCCGCAATTCTTGTTGGTCATAAAACTGACGAATCATGAAAATCAATGGTTGGTAGATGGATCAGGGGTAATCAATATTCCGAAAAAAAAGAGAGCTGACAGATAAAATTGCAGATGTGCAATAATGAGTATAAAATAATAAAATAAAAAATGAATAAAAAACGATTAACACTGACAGTTCTTCTACTTGGATTAATTTCAAGTATCTATGGACAAAACCTCAATGAGTTTACTTCCTTACTGGAGAATTCTGCAAGTTGAATGATTCTTTTCAAACAAACTGAATCCAGTCACTCTTCTCCTGATAATCTTCAATAACCGAACTTTTGTCATCGAACGAAAAGCCGGCCATAAGTTTTGAAATGTCTTGCTGCAACATGGTTATTGCTCCATCTATCAAATCTTTACGGAAACCTTTTTGTGCCAGATCCAACACTTGATTCAAAGAGATGATGCGTCCAATCACTTTTCCCATTCCCACCGTGTTACGTTGAGACATCTCCATATCCAGATTGAAATTCATCAGATCTTTCACATAATCTACCGCTTTATCGGTCAAATCATATCCTTTCATAAATTGGAGAACATTCTTCTCTTTGGCCCGTTTCATTAATTTCATCAATCCTTCCGTGATTTGTGCATACAGGATATCATTTGAACCCTCGAAGATTTGAAAAGGACGACTATCCATTGTGGCACGGCCAACAATGTGATTCATTTTGTAAGATTTAGCTCCTATCAACTGCATTGCCGATTGTGCTGCTTCCTGCATTAAGTCAGTAATCACACTTTTAACTGCGTTGGCTTCCAAACCATGCGGCGCCATATCTTTATGCGTGCTAACTTTGTCGCTGCTGTTGACACACATGGCCGTGCAAACAGTATAGGATGCTTGCAGTTTTGATAATCGGTGCTGTACCTGGTCGTAACTTAAAAGACTTCGACCTCCGACAAAGCGCTGCCTGCAATGCGCCATGGCCTCATCAAGCATGCGATGAATGAATCCCATTCCCATTCCCGGGAATTGCATCCTGCTACCATGCAGCAAGTCAAGCATCATCTTTATGCCGGTGGTATGAGGTTGCAATTTGTGCGTGGCAGGAACTTCTAAATCGATGCGATTTTTACCGTAAGGTATGGAATATAACCCTAAGTTCTCGAAGACCTCTTCAACTACAATTCCCTGTCCCGGTGCGTTGATATCAACCAGGAAAAAATCAATATCACGCTGTAGATCGCCTGTCTTGCTTTGTCGACGTGCTGTCATCAACCAATAATCGGCCCAACCGGTTAATCCGGCCCAATGCTTCGTTCCTTTCAAATGATACTTACCCTCTTTTTCTCTGTACGAAGTTTGCATGTTCAATGCATCACTGCCGAAGTCGGGCTCGGTGATCATGAGCCCACCCATGGTCTGCTCTTCTAAAAACCTTTTGAACACGGGGGCTTTCACCTCTTCTTGCCCATACTTGGCGAAAGGCTGCAAAAACAATGCAGCGTTGATCCCAAAAGTCAGACAAAGCGCCAATGATTCGTAGGATACTGTTGCCAGCAATTGAAGAATCTCGTGCGTCAATGCGCCACGACCACCATACTCTTTTTTGATACAAACGGAGAGCGGATTGATTGACATTATTTCCTGCAGGACAAAAGGAGGCAAGCCTCGTTCATTCTCCATCTGGTCAATATTGGCACGATGATGAAAAACCAATTCCATTTTAGTTTTTAAATCATTCATCAAGTCTGCAATAGGCCTGATATTGCTATTGGCGTTTTGATGAGAGGAGGATATATCGGATTGAGTGTAAGACATAAAAAAAACAATTAAATAATAATTTTAGTTGGTTTCGACCCACTAAAATATTTAAACAATTTCAACTGAATAAAGTTGAGAGGAAAAAACTTACTATCAAAATGCCGTGATTTATCAAAGTTTCGCTATTTTTGCAATAATTTCTAATGAATCAAGGTGTTGGATTACTCTTTTACCCTGTTATGAAAAAAACAAGCCTCATTTTATTCTTATTCATGCTTGGGCATATGATCAGTGCGCAAGAGCAGGTGATCGTTACTGATTCTGTGGAGTTACGCCTGCAACAACAGCTGATCGCTTTTCCACAGGAGAAGATCTATGTGCAGACAGACAAATCGAGTTATCTCTCGGGCGAACGAATCTGGCTCCGTGCACATATGGTGGATGCGTTCACCCATCAGCCTGCATTTATTAGTCGTTACATCTATATTGAACTGATCAATCCCCTGGATGACCTGGTAAAACGGATCAAGATCCGTCCCGATAGTACCGGAGCCTATTCCGGGCACATCGATCTGGAGGATGATCTTGTCCAGGGTGCCTATACCCTGCGGGCTTACACAATATTCATGCGAAACATGGGCGAGGATTATTTCTTTCGTAAGATTGTACAGGTGCTCGACCCGTTTTCTTTGCAGCTGGAACCATTGGTATCGTTCGATGTGGAGAAAAATGATCTTCATGTTTCAATGCAATTCCTTGACCGGCAAAACAGTGACACCATAATGCCAGAGGTTGTAACCTGTAAAGTTGGGCACAGAGCAATCAAAACACTCAAACCGAAGAATAACAGCATGTATAATCTGGATGTACGGCTGTCAGACAAAGATACAAACAGAACCCTGCTGCTGGGTCTTATCTATAAAGGCCGTAAATACAACCGATACTACACAATCCCCTTCGATCAGGCCGATTATGATCTGCAGTTCTTCCCCGAAGGGGGATATCTCATTCCCGGGGTAACTTCACAGGTAGCATTTAAAGCACTAAACGGCGATGGTTTAAGTACAAATATTTCAGGAACATTATATGATTCGGCTGATCGTGAAGTTCTTATATTCAAGAGTCTGCATCTGGGGATGGGCTTCTTTCATTTTATTCCTTCTGAGAATGAAACATATCATGTTATCTGCCGTAACGAATCCGGAACCTCTAAACGATTCGAATTGCCCGTACCTCAGCCCAAAGCGCATGTCGTTACAATGCGCAACGCGGGAAACCAGTTAAGGATAACGCATAGTAGAGGGACTGAATCGGCCCAGGAGAGTGTGTCGCTGCTTATTCACCATAAAGGACTGGTGCTGTTTCATGAAAGGTGGAATCCGGAGAAAGAGATGTACAGCATTGCAAACAAGGAGCTGCCTACAGGCGTTTTGAATATCTTACTGCTGAATGCAAAGCAGGAGGTGCTGAGCGAGCGTCTTCTTTTCAACCTGGGCGAAGATGAGTTTGCTCTCATACAGTCCGATAAGCCAAATTCTTCCTATCAGCGGAGAGCGCATGTTTCGATCGCGTTAAAGCTGACCAACCCGGATCTCAACCCCATCTCCGGTAACATTGCAGTGTCGGTCACTGACAAAGAGGCGGTAGTCCTGGACAGTACGACCAATATCATCAGTACATTGCTGCTCTCCTCTGAACTGAAGGGATACATAGAGTCGCCTGCATCCTATTTTAATGAGGAGAAAACGAACAAGCATGCCCTCGATGCCCTGATGCTGACACAAGGATGGAGAAGGTACGATATACCGGCTGTTTTGAAGGGCGATATCAGTATACCTGATTCATTTGAGCCCGAGCTGACGCAAAGAGTGACGGGGAAAGCCGATGGTGTGTTCGGATCATTGAAAGAGGGGCAGATAAGCCTTATGGCCAAACTCGATACCCTGGTCAGCACAGAGCTCACTCAAGCTGATGACAAAGGCCGGTTCGCGTTCAATGTGGAATATCCGGAGGGAACAACGATTCTGGTCCAGTCAAGGAGTAAAAAAGGAGGATCATTCAATTCAATCAGTATCGATCAGGAAACATTTCCGCCCCTTCAGGGTACAGGAATACCGTTGAGATCAGATGCTGTCAACCGGTTTAACACGAACCAGGATCCTTATCTGATAATCGCCAATGAGGACTATACACAGAAAAATGGCATTCGCACTATTTTATTGGATGAATTCACGGTCACCGCTCAAAGCCAGGAGAAATACAAAGAATCGGTGTTTTATTCTCCTCTCAGCGCCTCAGGGGTTCAAACAGCCGAAGACATAGAGAAGATGGCTGTATCCAGTCTGCGGTCGTTGTTGTACCGCCAGCCGGGAATCATTATCAGAGGTGATATGGTGACCACAACCCGGTCTCAATTGCCTGTACTATTTGTGATCGACGACATGAACTTTGAAAATTTCTCCGGACAAATGGACGGCATTGATGTATCTTCCATCGAGAGCATTTTTGTATTGAAAGACAACACCTCCATGCCGGGTTATTACCCCAATACCAGCGGAGCAGTGGTTATCACCACGAAAATAGGCGGATACCAGGGTTCCGTACGCAGGCCTCCCAGCATAGATGATTTTATTCCGCTCGGTTATCAGGAAACGGCCCATTTCTATGCTCCCACGTACGAAACACCGGAACAAACAGAATCTTCATTACCGGACCTCCGCACCACCATCTTCTGGAAACCCAATGTGCAGTTCTCTGAGCAGGGCGAGGCCGTGATCGATTTCTATTCTGCCGATACGCCGACAGTATATCAGGTGACAGGAGAAGGGGTTAGCAACAACGGTAAGCTGATTCGTCTAACGGAAGAGATCACCGTGGAAGGCAGCAGTATACGGTGAAAATACCAGGCTGACGGACAGACAGACTGATGCAGCTTACTCAAGCTCTTTCACCCTGATATTTCTGAATTTAAGCACTGTGTTATGTCCCAGAAAGGCGATGTGTCCTTTCTTATACAACAGTGTTTTGGGGATCTTATCCTCCGGCACATCTTTGAGTACCTCCTCAATATCCGTATCCAGGATGGTGCTTCCGTTTAACAGAATCCTGATGTGGCTGCCCCGTGCAATCACCTCCTGGTAGTTCCATTCTCCTGCCGGTTTCAGGAATCCTCTTTTCGCCGGAACCCATCCGTAGAGGGATCCATGGTATTGATAAGGCTTCAGGTTGGCATAGACAGGTGCTGAATTGTCGAGGATCTGCAACTCCATGCCGTCGTAGCCTCTATCCGTTGTCACCATCTTATGCCTCAGGCCAAGACCGCTGTTGGCTTCAGGTGTAAGCAGAAATTCAAACCGGAGAATAAAATCACCAAATTTTTTTTTGCTGTATAGATTACCGTGACCACCGGCAGGACGCATGACGATACAACCATCTTCCACGATATATTCGTTTGTATTACTTGTCCAGTGAGACATATCTGTTCCATCGAAAAGTATTTCATAACCCTTTATCCTCTCTTGCAGGGACAGACTGTATCTGTCTGTGTGACCCCCTGAATGGATGGATGAACAGCCGGTCATGATCAAAAGCAGAGAGATCATTAAATATTGTTTCATATTCCTCATTGATAATGTTTCTTTATTGTTAGCTCTTCTGCATCCCAGTAAACAGCCTGGTTACGTTGACAACTCTCATTGCTCAACAGGGCAGGTGCGCTCGATCGTACACCGAAAAGCACATCAGCGGTCAGGGGTGTGTTGTTCCTGATCCCGTTAAAGAAATTCAGGAAATGATGATGGTGTCCTCCCCTGTAACCCTCTACTGCCCGATAGACAAACTCACGGGGAGTGATTCTCTCCGCTTTCTGAATATATTCTCCCACCTGATCCTGTATCTCTGCCTTTCTCTCCTCCAGATCGTAGGTAGTCTTTAAAATCACTTCATTCCACCCTACCTCAAGTGTACCAAGAGAGCCGGTAATCATGAAACTGGTGCTTCCCCATTTTTTAGATATCCCGTCCACATAATTGGCACCCAGTGAGAGCGTGAATGCACCGGCGTTGTTTCTGTCGGGATAATCAAAGTAACCGAGCATAATGTCGGGAGTATCACGCGATCCGTCGGTATAGTGGTGTATGCCTCCGGTGGTATATACCTTGTCCGGCCCCACTGCATCCATGATATAGTGTACACTGGAGATGACATGGACAAACAAATCCCCTGCTATAGTGGTACCATAGTCCTTCCAGTTGCGCCACGCGAGGAACCGCTGAGCATCGAAAGCTCTTTTGGGTGCATTACCCAGGAAGCGGTCCCACCAGATTGTCTGCGGATTGGCGTCGTCAGGAGCGACGAAAGAGTTGAGCCTGCCGGGTGCACCGGTGAACTGTCCGTCGATGCGGTTCACTTTTCCGATGATGCCGTTCTGAATTAAAACCCTGGCCACCTTGTTACCCACTGAGGCCATTCCCTGACTGCCTATCTGGAAAAAAGATTGATTCCTGTTACGCACCTCTATCAGTTTTTTTCCCTCGTTCAATTGATGTATGACCGGTTTCTCGCAATAGACATGTTTTCCCGCGTTCATCGCTTCGATGGCAATAGGCTGATGCCAGTGATCAGGAGTGGCGATGATCACCGCATCCACCTGCTTCATAGCCAGTATCTCACGGTAATCTTTTGTAAGAAACAGTTCATTGCCCCATTGCCTCTTTGCCTCTTCCAGTCGTTTGTCATAGAGGTCACAAACGGCAACCAGCTTCACTCCGCCGACAGATAATGCCGTCCTTGTATCAGAGGTCCCCATCCCGCCCTTACCAATCAGAGCGATCTGAATCATTGAATTGGCATTGATCGCAGCTTTGCCTGAGCGGATAAAATCACTTGGCGTTGAAAACAGTGGTGATGTGTAAAGGGTAACAGTCCCCAGAGCCATGTTCTTGATAAATTTTCTCCTTGTTGTTTGCTTGTCCATAAGGTATTTATTTTTCGGTAAATGAATGCAGGTTCTATTGTGTAATCGGTAATACGGCCTATTGAAAACCATTTATAAAGTTAAATATTTGTCTATTGTATGAGGATTATCTGAAGAAAGAGAGGTTAAATCAAAACAAACTGGTGCGCAGGATGAGACTCGAACTCACACGCCGTAACCGGCACTACCCCCTCAAAGTAGCGTGTATACCAATTTCACCACCTGCGCAAAAAAAGTGCCCGGAACAGGACTCGAACCTGCACGTCGTTACCAACACTAGTCCCTGAAACTAACGCGTCTACCAATTTCGCCATCCGGGCATTTCAAAAATATTTACAAGGGATCAGGCCGCTGCCTGTGATCAGTTCAGATGAGATGCCGTAGAGCGTACTTTCTGAATTGCGGATGCAAAGGTACAAGTTTTTTTAAATGAACCCCATTTTTTTGCTCTTTATTTACTGTCAAACTGCTTTAAATTTAATTTCGGGTCTATTCGCTGTGGTGTATAGATGATTTCATCCCATGTGATCTTCTCTTGTCTCGAGGCTGCTTCTCTTCCTAAAATAGCAGTAAGGGTAGAGTTACAACCCGACTCAAGCTGGTTCAGGTATGCTCCGCTCCTGATACTCTCAATAAAGGCTTTTCCTTTGTTAAAATCGGCATCGTCCAGCGATGAAGATGTAGAGCCCTGAGCGATAGACTCGGGTGTAAGTTCTGAGGCAGATCGCTTCACTCCCGAATCCCATTTGTTTTCGCCTGTAATAAACACTCCTCCGCTGTAGTGTGCCTCAGCTATCCCTTTCGTCCCTATAAAACGGGCACAGACACCTCCAAACACGTCGGCAAACTTGCAGGAGTGAACAGATACATTCACATCATTGGGGTATTTATAGATCACCTGGTAATTGGTCCATGCATTGCCAAAATCGGGGCCTCCTTTCCGGCCACCATCGCCAATGGCATATAACGGGGTGCCGTCGAGAACCCAGTTGCAAACATCAATCATATGTATTGCCTGGTCAAGATAAGCTCCTCCCGAAATTTCATGAAAGTGGTAATGGTTACGGATACGCGTCTCATCGTACGACATCCCTTCGTGCGGTATAATCTCCGCACCGGAGGAAAAATAGTATAACTGTACCGTAACAATCTCTCCGATATCACCTCTTCTAATCCTCCCCGCCATTTCAGCATAGGGTGTGGCATAACGAATCTGAAAACCATCGAAAGCCGTAACAGCGCCACCTATGTTTTTGCCTATGCCCAGAATTTGCTTGCATCCATCAGCGTCCACGGCCAAAGGCTTCTCACAGTATACATGCTTACCGGCAGCAACAGTTGCTTCCAGTATCTGAGGGTGAGAGTATCCCGGTGATGCAATGACCACAGCATCCACATCTTTGTTCTCCAGCAAACGAAGATATGCATCGGAACCTGTGAATACTTTATCTTTCGACAATGAGGAATATCCTCTCTTACTGTTCAGTCCGTTGGCAAAATCAATACCATTAAGCAAACGGTCTTCAAAAATATCTGCCAGTGCGGTAATCTGAATATTGGAACTTGACGACATACTGTTCAGAATGCCTGTCGCACGTGAGCCACACCCTACTAATCCGATCCTCACAGCGTCGTTATTGCTGGAAGCGAAAACAATTTCCGGTTTCAATACTGTCAGCGTTGATAGAGCAGACACGTTTCTGATGAAATTTCTCCTGTTCATAGTTCTTTTTAATTATTAAAACAATACTTCACAAAGATAAACAATTGAATGAGAAATACACAAAAAAGAGAGCTATCCTTCACAGACAGCCCCCCTTAATCACAATGAAAGTTATATAGAGTGTTTTGAAAAGAGTTTCAGACCGATTTGGTTACTTCTGTTTTTTCATTTTCTTCCTCCGCCGTTTCCACATCGACGGGAACATAGATGCTTGTATAACTCCTGATCCTTTTGCGCACTACTGTCGGCGGTTCATTATTCTTGTACTCGCTCAGGGCATCACTTACCTCGATCGTTTTTCCGGCAGGAACAGCAATCTCAACGGTGATACTCTGGTCCCGGAAGCCCTGGCTCACAGGCAGGGACAAGAACTCGGGCAACAACAGCAGAGAATCTTTTTGGACGATGATGTAGCTGAATCCCTCCAGATCGGATTTGGCCTCACGCATATCTTTACCGCGGGATGCGGCGATGGTCCGGACATGGAACAGTGAATCGCTGCTTTTACGGATATGCAGATTAATTTCCCTGAACAGCAGTGAATCTTCATTCACCGTGGTGTAGGGCAGCTCGTCTATGTCTAAGCCAATACCATAACCCATCTTAAATTCTGCGTAATCATCGGAATAGGGTTCCAGGTCCACGTACATCTTATTCGATGTGACGGGTGCAATGGCCACAATGATCTCTTTGGAACTCTCTTCACTGAATTTATTAGCAACACCGGTCGCAAGCACAGCTGCCGTGGTAAGACCGGCGAACCAAAGGACAGTCGATATGATACCGATCACCGGACGAGATTTGGCCTTCATCACACGGCGTACGATCCATACGATAATTGAGACAACAGGTATAAGGATGGTCAGCACCAGTGCGGCAATAAGCATACTGGTCTCATAACCAGGATCGATGAACAACGATTTCAACGGAATCAGCTGTGTTCCGGCAACAAGGAATGCGATAAACAAACCTACCATGATCAGAGCAAATATGCCCACGAAAGAGAAGAAAATAATCTTCAGGAAAATAATCAATCCATTCAGACATCCCGACCTTTGCGGTGGTGAAGATGCGGAGAGACGCACTGAAGCTGCGGGAGGTTCCGGCGGCATCCCTGTCGGGGTCACCTTTTCATCACTGTTGTTCACATCAGCAGCTGCGTAAGCTGTTCTGGTTACTGAAGGGTTCTCGCTTTCAGCACGACTTTTGGCACTCGCCACATTATCGCTAAATCTCTCACGGATGGATTGAATATACTCCTCTTCCCCCATCATCTCCAGCTTCTGTTTCACAGTCTTCGCCTCGGGAATAATGATCCAGAGAACAATGTAAACAAGCACAACCCCTGCATTGATATTCCAGCTGAAATGCGCATTATCAAACAGACGATTTAACGGGAAGAAAGAGATCACACCAATCAGATTCAACATCAGTGGTACAAGGAAAATAATACGAGGAATCCAGGAATCAATCTTGAAGTAGGCCGCCATTCCACCACAGACACCACCTACAAAGCGATCACTGGGATTACGGTAGAGCCGTTTTGCAACGTTTGAAACGAGCGTTTTCGGTTTCAACACGATCCACAATACGATGTAGACCCAGAAGAGAAAACCGAAAAATAGGACGAAGAGTATACGCATCCATACAGGATCGGTTTTGAAATAATTGGCCAGCCCGCTGCATACACCACCGATAATGCGGTCGTTCGCATTCCTGTAAAGTGAGCGATG
>JAENWZ010000282.1 GCA_016649795.1 Proteiniphilum sp.
TCTGTTCCAATCTTCCTTATATCAGCAAACTCCGGATAGCGGTTCCTGATATACGCACGCACCACTATGAGCGATTCAGAATATTTATTGTAGACAGTCTTGCTACTAACAGAGAGAGTTCGGGCTGTCTCTTCTACAGACCAGTTGTTGATTCTCATCCAGAATGTATTGCGAATAATCTGAGACTGATTCTCCAACGCCTCCCGGATAATCAACAGTAACTCCTTTTCGTTCATCTCCTCTGTAATACTATTGTAAAATTCCAACTCCCGTTCAGCTTTATCCGGATTGTATTCACAGAACAGATTGGTCAATGTTTTCCTGTATAGATCCAGTATCCGGAATCTCAGATGTTGCAGCATGTAGGACTGTACTGAACCCTTCTCGTTGCATTTCAGAAACGAAGAATCTTCCCATACCCTTAACCAGAAATCCTGAATAAGATCATCGGTAATCATTTCATCGTTCAGTTCGCGATAGACGAACCTGTAGATCATTTTGATATAACGGTCATAGAATGCGTCAAAAGCTTTCGCATCCTTTTGGGAAATCTGAAACAGCAGTTTACTATCTTTTATTTTCATCCGTTAAATCTCCTTCTTCGCGGGTAAAGATACTATTTTACCTGAGATTCAAAATAAAAAATAGATTAATTCTTTGTGAAGAGTTTGTAACAAACATATCGCCTAATCTATTTAGCTCTTTACCAATTAATTAGTTTTAATATACTATTTTTTAATATTTATTAACGTAAAAAACAGGGAAGAATGTAGTTTGAAAAACGTAATATCAGTATGAAAGAGGAGTTGGACAAAGATTACTTCAAGCAAAAATCGATTGATGAAAAGATGGACATCAATTTGATTAGGGTACTCATGCGGAAAATGGAGAAAGGGAGTCTTTCTGAAAAGGAAGTGCATGTGATGAAACAGCTGAGGGGCACTTATAAAAAAGGCAATGGCAAGAAAAATATATCCAATGCTCAATTAAACCGTGCAGTCAGTAGAAACAAACAGGCCATCCTTAAAAAGAGCAACGGATCTGTACATTTCAAAGAAAACAGGAAAATACGCATTGATTACTTCTACGGCGCCGTTTCTGTCGTTGCAGTGCTGGTTCTACTTTTTTCATTATACATCTCTACAGACTCTTCAGATAACAAAAACGGAGTTGAGATTGTTACAAACAGCTTGATCAATAACCGTTTCACCACAGATGACAACATCAAGCGTATCACCCTGGCAGACGGTTCAACTGTTTATTTGAACAGAGAGACTTCGCTTTCTCTGAGAGAAGGAAGATTCAACGCCGATATCAGGGAGGTTTGGCTTGATGAAGGAGAAGCTTTTTTCTCAATCACCAAAGATCCAAATAGACCTTTCATTGTACACTCTCCCAATGGCGTGACTACCAGAGTACTGGGGACATCATTCAACATCAAATCCTATAGTGAACTGCCGGATCAGGTGATTACTGTCAATACCGGGAAGGTACAGGTACTGAACGAACGAAAGGAAGAGATGATAATTGAACCCAATTATAAGGTCTCCATCTCATCCAGTGACGGCATCTTCACTCCGGGAAAGACGAATGCTCAGTCAGTATCTGATTGGAGATCGGGAAAGATTGTTTTAGAAAACGCATCGTTGAAAGAAATTTCATTTTACCTGAGACAATATTATAGTGTGGAGCTGATCTATGATGATGAAAGATTCAGCGATGAACAAATCTATACATTCTTTACCCCTGAGATGCCCCTGGAGGAGGTCATCACAGTAATAAGCAAACTTTTCAACGCCACCTCTCACACAGATGGCACCAAAGTATATTTAGAAAAAATTCAATAATTGTATGAAAATGAGATCGAGAGTACTATTCACATTCGTTTTGACGCTGTTCACTTTCCTATGGATTGGAACAGGCACAGCTATGGGCAATATTCAGTTTACAGGAACTATTCCAGCGGAGTCGATGATCGACCGTATGGAAAGGTTGAATGAACTGGGTAAGCATAATGGTCAGAAAGTTTCCTATAATGTAAGGGAGTTGAATGGAAAAAATGCTCCTCCATTAGAGGTGGAAACCAATAATATGGAGGAGTGGTTGCATAAATCACTAGTCAATTCTGAGTTCACCTATGAGAAAAGAGAGAACAATCACTTCCTGGTTCTCCGCAGCCCCGAAAAAGAGGCTGAGAAGATTATGGCACCCCAGCAGCAGTCGGTGGTGACAGGTCGTGTAACCGATAGTCAGTTCGAATCGCTGATCGGTGTGAACATTGTGGAAAAGGGAACAACGAACGGTACGGTCACCGATATGGACGGTCACTTCACCCTCTCCACCGCTCCCAACGCGACCATTGTATTTTCATATATCGGCTTTGAGAACCTCGAGGTGGCGCGAAACAATCGTTCTACCATTGATGTCGTGCTCAGGGAAGACAGCGAACTGCTGGACGAAGTGGTGGTTGTAGGATATGGCACACAGAAATTAATCAATCTCACAGGTGCGGTAGGTGTGATCACATCACAAGATATTGTGAAGCGACCCATCACCAACGTCTCCACAGGCCTTCAGGGGCTTGTACCGGGGATGACCGTCACCGCCAGTGCCAACGGAGGGTTACCGGGTCAATCAAATGCCTCCATACAGATCCGGGGTATCGGTTCACGCGGCAACAACAGCCCGCTGATACTTATTGATGGGGCCGAGGGAGACATGAATATCATCAATCCCAATGGCATAGAAAGCATCTCTGTGCTGAAA
>JAENWZ010000323.1 GCA_016649795.1 Proteiniphilum sp.
TGGCAGGTGGTGTGATAGCAGGCGAGATTCGCGATATCTACCCTACTCCGGTTGAGAGAGCAGAGGTGACGCTACCCTATAAAAAGGTTGATTCACTTATCGGAAAAGAGATTCCGAAAGAGACCATCAAGCGCATCCTCCATCATCTTGAGATTGAGACTATGCAGGAGACCGAAAATGAGCTCATGCTCCGTATTCCCACCTATCGTGTGGATGTGACCCGCGATGTGGATGTGATTGAAGAGATCCTTCGCATCTACGGTTACAACAATGTGGAGATAAGCGATTCATTGAGAGCGAACCTCTCCTATCAGACAGCTACCGACCGTAAGAACAAGCTGCAGACACTCATTTCTGAGCAGCTCTCTGCGAACGGCTTCGGGGAGATCATGAACAATTCGCTCACTAAAAAAGCTTACTATGAACAGCTGGAGAGCTTTCCCGCGGCTAACTGTGTGACACTGGTCAATCCGCTGAGCAACGATCTAAGCGTTATGCGCCAGACACTTCTCTTTGGCGGGTTGGAGAGTATTGCCTACAACCGTAACCGAAAACAGGCTGATCTTCGTTTTTATGAATTCGGAAACTGCTATTTCTTTGATAAAGATAAAAAACAGGAAGAGAGAATTCTTGCAGAATATGCAGAAGAGAACCATATAGGATTATGGATATGTGGTAAAAGAACGCACAAGAACTGGGCTACCGTCGAAGAGCAGAGTTCGGTTTTCGAGCTGAAAGCGCATGTGGAGAATATCCTGAAACGACTTGGCATCAGCAAAAATCAGGTGAAGTTTGAACCGCTGCAGAACGATATCTTCGCCACAGGGATGAGCATCCGCACACACAAACGTCACCTTGGAAGTTTCAGCATCGTTTCATCGAAGATATGCAAAATGTTCGATATTGACACTGAAGTCTTTTTTGCCGAATTGAACTGGGATATGCTGATGCGTGAGACCGAAAAGCAATCGGTACGCTACTCGGAGATCTCCAAATTCCCCGCTGTAAGAAGAGACTTAGCCCTGTTAATCGACAAGAACATCACCTTTGCACAGATAGAACAGATAGCCCTGAAATCGGAAAAGAAACTGCTGAAACAGGTGTCACTTTTTGATGTGTATGAGGGTAAGAACCTGCCCGAAGGCAAGATATCCTATGCAGTGAACCTCCTCCTGCAGGACGAGGAGAAAACACTGAACGACAAACAGATCGACGCGGTGATGCAGAAAATAAGACACAATCTGGAGAGAGAACTGGGAGCGCAGTTGCGATGACTATAGAGAGGGATCAATAAATGATAACCCTCGCGAGGAAACAATATATAAGTTAATTACGAACAATCTAATATAAACCCGTAGAAGTCTCTTTAAGAGAGTTAGGGTGACAAATTAATATGGGAAGAGCATTTGAATACAGAAAAGCGACCAAGATGAAACGGTGGGACAACATGGCCCGCGTCTTCACAAAACTGGGTAAACAGATCACCATTGCCGTACGCGAGAGCGGCCCCGATCCCGATACCAATCCACGTTTACGTGTACTCATACAGCAGTCCAAGAAAGAGAACATGCCGAAAGAGAACGTTGAACGAGCCATTAAGAAAGCAACGGACAAGGATGTTTCTGATTTCAAAGAGATGGTCTATGAAGGATACGGTCCATACGGGATAGCGATGGTTGTGGAGACAGCCACCGACAACACCACCCGTACAGTAGCCAACGTCCGCAGCTATTTCAACAAACATGGCGGCTCGCTGGGCACATCGGGTAGTCTCGAGTTTCTGTTCGATCACAAGTGCGTTTTCAGGATAGCCGAAAAGGAGGGTGTCTCGCTCGAAGATCTCGAGCTGGAGCTGATCGATTACGGTGTTGATGAGCTGGAATTAGACGAGGGGGAGATCCTGCTCTATGGTGATTTCAAATCATACTTCGAGATCCAGTCTTATCTGGAAGAAAACGGCTTTGAGATTCATGCAGCCGAATTTGAGCGTATACCGCATGAAACAAAGCCTGTGACCGATGAGCAGCGTGCCCAGATAGAAAAGCTACTGGATAAGTTTGAAGAGGATGAGGATGTGCAGAACGTGTTCCACAATATGTCGGTAGAATAAAGGAAATTCAGTAGGAGTAGTAGTAAATGAATAACGATGAAACTAGATTTTTTACTTGAGTACAATCCTGTGCTGCTTGCCCTTTTTGCAACTTTATTTACCTGGGCTGTTACTGCTCTAGGGGCATCGATGGTGTTCTTCTTTAAAACCATCAATAAAAAAATATTAAATTCTATGCTTGGCTTTGCAGCAGGAGTAATGATTGCAGCTAGCTTTTGGTCGCTTCTTAAACCTGCAATAGAAATGGCTGAGGAA
>JAENWZ010000213.1 GCA_016649795.1 Proteiniphilum sp.
ATAGCAGGAGCGTGCCCTTACTATACCTTAGCGAAAAAAATCCATCGTTAGTCATCATTTTTACAAACAAAAAGTCGCTTCATTAAAGGCGAATAAAACAATCATCATTGTATGAAGGTCATGAAATTCGGAGGGTCCTCCGTAGGGAGTCCCGAAAGTCTGAAAAAGGTCAAGGATATTATTGAAAGTGAGAAAGAACCTGTCATCGCGGTGATCTCAGCCCTGGGTGGCGTGACCGACCGGCTGCTGCTGGTAGCCGATTTCGCACTGCACAACAACCCGGGATACAAAACACTCCTGGAGGAGATGATCGGTCGTCATGAAGAGATGATCGAAGCGATGATTGCTTCTCCTGCCGACAAAGAGGAGGTGCAGGAAAAAATACAGCAACTGTTCGATGATCTGCGTAACATCCTGCGTGGTGTCTACCTAATCGGCGATCTCTCCCAAAAAACATCCGACAAGATAGTGAGTTACGGTGAAAGGCTTTCATCCCTGATAATCAGCAAGGTGATTGATGGCGCCCAACTGTACGACGCCACTGAATTTATCAAGACCAACAAGCAGTTCAGCAACCACATCCCCGATCTGGTGCAATCCAATGAGCTGATACAGAAAACCTTCTCCACTATGCCGCCACCACAGGTGGCTATCGTACCCGGCTTCATCTCATCGAGCTGTGACGATGGCGATATCACCAATCTGGGTCGCGGCGGATCGGATTACACGGCAGCCATCATTGCAGCGGCGATGAATGCTTCGGTGCTGGAGATTTGGACCGATGTGGACGGTTTTATGACGGCCGATCCCAAGATCATCAACTCGGCCTATGTCATCGAGGAGCTCTCCTTTATAGAGGCGATTGAGCTGTCCAACTTCGGGGCGAAAGTGATCTATCCTCCGACCATCTTCCCGGTCTATCACAAGAACATCCCCATTTACGTAAAAAACACCTTCCGTCCCGAGTCGGAGGGAACGCTCATCCGCAATATCAAACCCACCCGCAACGGTAAGATCATCAAAGGGATCTCATCGATCAACGATACGGCGCTTATCACGATACAGGGACTGGGTATGGTAGGCGTGATCGGGGTGAACAAACGAATATTCTCGGCACTGGCCGATAATGGCATCAGCGTCTTTATCGTCTCCCAGGCCTCGTCGGAAAACAGCACCTCCATCGGTGTACGTACGCAGGACGCCGCTCTTGCGCAGAAAGTACTCAATCATGAGTTCGCATACGAGATCACAATGGGCAGCATCAACGAAATCATCGTGGAGTATGATCTGGCAACCATTGCTATTGTGGGACAGAACATGAAGCATGTACCCGGTATCGCGGGCAAGTTCTTCGGAGCCCTGGGCAGGAACGGTATCAGCGTCGTTGCGCTGGCACAGGGAGCCGGGGAAACCAATATCTCCTGTGTGATTCCCAAATCGGATCTGAAGAAATCGCTCAACGTGATCCACGACTCCTTCTTTCTCTCACCCTACCAGGAGCTGAACCTTTTTGTGATCGGTACCGGAACGGTGGGAAGCAGACTGCTTGAACAGATACGCCTGCAACAGATTACGCTCAAGCAACAAAACAAGCTCAGAGTGAACATTGTAGGTATTGCCAACGGCCGCAAAGCCCTCTTTTCACGCGAGGGGATTTCACTGGAGGGATACTTCGAAAACCTGATGGAAAACGGAGTGAAAAGCGCTCCCGATCGTATCAGGGATGAGATACTGAAAATGAATATCTTCAACTCCGTCTTTGTCGATTGCACGGCGAGCCCGGGCATTGCTGAACTGTACGACGAGCTGATGGCGAGGAACATTTCGGTGGTCACCGCCAATAAGATTGCGGCATCGTCGGACTACGACAACTATTATCATCTGAAGGAGACTGCCCGGAAAACCGGCGTGAAATTCCTCTTCGAGACCAATGTAGGCGCGGGGCTCCCCATTATCAACACGATGAACTCACTGATCAACTCGGGTGACAGGATCGTTAAGCTGGAAGCGGTTCTCTCCGGCACACTCAATTTTATCTTCAACACGATCAGTGAAGAGGTCCCGTTCAGTAAGGCGATTAGGATGGCAGTGGATGCGCAGTTCGCAGAGCCCGACCCGCGCATCGACCTGAGTGGTCTGGATGTGACGCGCAAGCTGGTGATCCTCTCCCGTGAAGCAGGTGCCAGGGTGGATCAGTCAGATGTAGCGAAAAAACTTTTTGTGCCCCATAGCTATTTTGAGGGTACACTCGATCATTTCTGGCAGACCATTCCCGCATTGGATGCCTCTTTTGAAGCGCGCCGCAAGGAGCTGGCCAAAGAGGAGAAGAAGCTCCGCTTTGTTGCTTCGTATGACAACGGCAGCTGTGAAGTGGGACTGCGTGAGGTGGAGAAAGGACATCCATTCTACGACCTGGAAGGGAGCAACAACATCATCATGATCACCACCGAGCGTTACAACGAGTACCCGATGGTGATCAAGGGATATGGTGCCGGCGCCAACGTGACAGCTGCAGGTGTCTTTTCGGACATCATCTCTATTGCAAATATCAGATAGGATGAATATTTGCGTTAAGCTAAATGAGCAAAGTTAAAATAAAATGAAACGAATCATTATTCTGGGCGACGGCATGGCGGATGAACCCATCGCCGCACTGGGAGACAAAACACCCTTGCAGGCAGCCCACACCCCCTATATGGACCTGCTGGCACGGAAAGGAAGAAACGGTCTGCTCAACACGGTACCCGATGGCTTTGCCCCGGGGAGTGAGATTGCCAATCTCTCGGTGCTGGGCTACGATATCCCTTCAGTGTATGAAGGACGCGGCGTGCTGGAGGCTGCGAGCATGGGTGTGGAGATCCTGCCCGGAGAGATGGCGATGCGGTGCAACCTGGTATGTATCGACGGAGATATGTTGATCAACCACTCGGCAGGTCATGTTTCTACAGCCGAAGCCACCGAACTGATTCATTTTCTGAATGAGAAGATCGGGAGCGATCTCTTTCATTTTTACCCCGGCGTTTCTTACCGTCATCTGCTGAAGATGCAGGGAGGAGATAAACGAATCCGTTGTACACCCCCACATGATATTCCAGAAACAGCGTTTCGCCCGCATCTTATCCAACCGGAGAATGAAGAGGCTACGTTCTCAGCTGAAGCGCTGAACAGACTGATCCTTGTATCGCAGGAGCTGTTGCCCGGTCATCCTGTCAACAAAAAACGTGTGGCGGAAGGGAAGCATCCGGCAAACAGCATCTGGCCCTGGTCGCCCGGTTACCGCCCGAAGATGAAACCACTCTCGGGGTTATACCCGTTCAAGAGCGGCGCCGTGATCTCGGCAGTGGACCTGATAAGAGGTATAGGCGTTTATGCCGGGCTGGAGGTGATCATGGTGGAGGGTGCCACAGGTCTCTATGATACCAACTACGAAGGCAAAGCTGAGGCAGCGCTGAAAGCCCTGCAAGAAAAAGATTTTGTTTATCTTCATATTGAAGCCAGCGATGAAGCGGGACATGAAGGCGATGTGGCGCTGAAAGTGAAAACGATAGAGTACCTGGATGCCCGCATCGTCAAAACCATTTACGAAGAGACGCAGCAATGGCAGGAGCCGGTGACCATCGCTATCCTGCCCGATCATCCTACCCCATGTGCCATACGTACGCACACCAGAGACGCCATCCCGTTCCTGATCTGGCACAGGGATATGCAACCCGACAGTGTACAGGTATACGATGAGTTCGCGGCCAAAGAGGGTAGCTATGGCACGCTACAGGATAATGCGTTTATGAAAACATTATTCAAAGAATAATTCAAGCTGATCGCTGAAAGCTGATTGCTGATAGCTGATCGCTAAAAATATTCACCAAAAAAAGCTGAGAGCTTATTGCTGACAGCTGATAACTAAAAACAACATGCACTACTATAGCACCCAAAAAAAAGCACCCACCGTCACCCTGCAGGAGGCCGTAGTGAAAGGACTGGCACCGGACAGGGGTCTTTATATGCCCGATACAATTCAGCAGATGCCCGATGGCTTCTTCGACGGCATTACTCACCTGGAATTGCCGGAGATTGCAAAAACTGTTGCCGGCGCATTTTTCGGAGAAGATATACCAAAAGAGGAATTGGATACCATCGTCACCGACACCCTG
>JAENWZ010000075.1 GCA_016649795.1 Proteiniphilum sp.
AAGATGTGAAGAACGGGAAACGTTTCATCGATGAGGGGAGGGTGCAGATACATCTCCAATCCGATATTTCCGATAATCTTTACATTGAAATACGATGTAGTGCAGGTGAGGATTCGTCCAGGGTGGTGATTCGCGGTAGCCATACCCGCTTCTCCTCTGTTGAAAGGAATGGTGAGACACTGTTCAATGACAAGTTTACAGAAACAAGCGCTGCTGACAATGAAGGTAGCGAACATCTCACTTTTCAAACCATCTGGGTAAACTGTCAGCCCTGTGTGGTTGTGTCGTAGCTTCCACAGGATCAAGCTGCGGCATCACTTACCTGATGGGAGGCAGTAACGAACATATTGTGTTCGCTGCCAAAAACATGATTGCCAACATCACCGGGATGATCTGCGACGGCGCAAAACCCAGTTGTGCACTGAAAATTGCCAGCAGCGTATCCACCGCCACGCTATCGGCCGTGATGGCGATGGAAAATGAGGTTGTCTCATCGCTGGAGGGGATTATCGATGAGGACATCGATCAAACCATAAGAAACATGGCCCTTATAGGTAACAGCGGAATGCAGGAGACTGACAGGATGGTCTTGGATATTATGACAAAGAAATAGGTTATTACAACATTTTTATTTTGCAAACGACGAAAGAACTGGATTTTCAGACGAAGAAGATCAGCAAACTTGTTTGGGACTACGCACTGCCCGGTATAGTGGGTACTATGGTCACCGTATTATACAATGTGGTGGGGCGTATATTCATTGGGCAGGTGGAGGGAGCCCTGGCAATATCAGGGCTGGCGATCACCTTTCCTGTGATGAACCTCACTTCATCGCTGGGCATGCTTGTGGGTGCCGGCGCTGCCGCCCGGATCTCCATCAGCCTTGGCAAGCGAGACAAACAGACTGCCGAACAGATTCTGGGTAACTCACTGTTGCTCACCGTGATTCTCAACCTCGTTTTCATCACACTCTTCTATATTTACCTGGAACCGATTCTGATGGCCTTTGGTGCCAGTGAGCTCACCTACCCCTATGCACGCGATTATCTGCAAATAGTTCTTCTGGGAAATCTGTTCGTGAGCCTCTGTTACAACTTCAATGCCATGATGCGCTCTTCGGGATACCCTAAAAAAGCGATGTACACCATGCTTATCGGGGCTGTGCTGAACATCATTTTAAGTCCTATCTTCCTCTTCGTGTTCGATTTGGGGATCAAGGGTGTTGCCTGGGCAACGGTGATCTCCATGTTCATTGGTATGCTGTTCGTGATGCATCACTTCACCCTAAAAAGCAGTGTGATCCGCCTTCGGTGGAAGAATGTACGACTGAACAAAAAGATCATTCTCTCCATTATCTCCATCGGCCTCTCACCCTTCAGCATGCAGGTAGCCGCCTCCGGGGTAGCAGTACTGATGAACACATCCCTCTTACACTATGGTGGTGACCTGGCAGTAGGTGCATATGGCATCATCAACTCCATCCTGATGATCGTGCTGATGGTCGTGCTGGGACTCAACCAGGGCACACAACCCATTATCGGGTATAATTACGGCGCGGGCAACTACAGTAGAGTACGTGAAACACTCTTTTATTCACTGAAAGTAGCCACCATTTTCACCACAACCGGTTTCATTATCGGGGTGCTTTTCCCCAGATTACTGGCCTCCGCTTTTACAACTGATGTGGAACTGCTCAATATCACCGAAACAGGTGCCCGAATCGCCGTGACGGCGCTGCCGCTGGTCGGTTTCCAGATCGTCTCCTCCAGTTTCTTCCAGAGTATCGGCTTTGCCGCCAAATCGATTATTCAGAGTTTGAGCAGACAGCTGATATTTCTTGTTCCCGGCATCATCATCCTCCCCCGCTTATGGGAGCTCAACGGATTGTGGATCGCGATGCCTGTGTCAGATACGCTGGCTGCGCTGCTCTCTCTATACCTGCTCGTGATCCAGCTACGCCATCTCAAAAAAATGGAAGATGATAATCCAAAAAACGTGGCATTGCACGAATGATCTTTACAATAATTTTGCATTCAGATACCACAAATTAGCGCTATTTTGTGTAGTTTTGTAAGCAAAGAGACAGATCAGGTAGATAGATACAATTTAATAATATAATAGATAATCGTATGAAGAAAGTAGTATTAATTCGCCACGGCGAGAGTGTCTGGAACAAGGAAAACCGTTTTACCGGATGGACAGATGTAGATCTCACCGAAAAGGGAGTAGAGGAAGCGCACAAAGCAGGTAAATATCTGAAGAAAGAGGGATTTCAATTCGAAAAAGCCTATACCTCTTACCTTAAAAGAGCGGTAAAAACATTGGATGTGGTTCTCGATGAGATGGATCTGGATTGGATTCCGGTGGAGAAGACATGGCGACTGAACGAAAAGCATTACGGTATGCTGCAAGGGCTGAACAAAGCGGAGACAGCTGCCAAATATGGTGACGAGCAGGTCCTTGTATGGCGTCGCAGCTACGATGTTCCGCCATTACCACTGGAGAAAGAGGATGAACGCTCTCCGTTACAGGATCCCCGCTACAAAGGTGTGAACGAGAATGGTCTTCCGCTGACTGAAGCATTAAAAGATACGGTGGAACGTATTCTGCCCTACTGGAACAATACCATCGTACCGGAGATGAGAAATTTCAATCAGGTGATTGTTGCGGCTCACGGAAACAGTTTGAGAGGGATTATCAAACACCTGAAAAACATTTCTGATGA
The DNA here is from genome assembly GCA_016649795.1 of Proteiniphilum sp. Classification (GTDB taxonomy): domain Bacteria; phylum Bacteroidota; class Bacteroidia; order Bacteroidales; family Dysgonomonadaceae; genus Proteiniphilum. Next base: position 2,726 of record JAENWZ010000075.1, read on the forward strand.
AGATATCGTAAGCCTCAATCTGCCCACAGCCGTACCCTATGTTTTTGAATTCGATGATGAGATGAATCTGCAAAAAGATTACTTCCTGGGCGATCCGGAAGAGATCAAGAAGCTGATGGATGCCGTGGCCAATCAGGCAAAAGGGAAATAACATCAGATTACATGAATACTCTCAGAGTGAGCCATCTCAACCTTGCATTATGCCTGTTGCTGATGCTTACAGGTTGTTCGCAGAAAAAAAGAGCCGTTGCAGTCACTGACAGCGGTGAAAAAACAGTATTCCAAACCTCGCGGGAGTGGCGTCCCACCTTAGATAATCGCGGTGATGTGGCTATTATCTATGGCGTTGGAGGTAATCCGAGCGATAAATCACCCCGCATACCTTTTGAGGAGCGCGTAAGAAGCTGGCAGGAGCGGGGCTATAAGACCCATTTTATGACCGGCATTGCCTGGGGTGAATACCAGGATTATTTTACCGGCGAATGGGATGGAGAATGGCATCTCGACGAAGGGCAGGTGACCCAGAAAGGCGATACAATATGGCATGGTCATCTTGTTCCTTACATCGTACCATCAGATAATTTTCTATCCTATCTCAAGGAGAAACATGTAAAGCGGGTGATTGACGCCGGCATAGATGCCATCTATATGGAGGAGCCCGAATTCTGGTCCCGGGCAGGCTACAGCGATGCATTCAAACATGAATGGGAGGATTACTACGGATTTCCCTGGCGTCCTCAGCATGAGAGCCCCGAAAACACCTGGCTTTCAAATAAATTGAAATATGAACTTTATTATCGTGCACTTGAAGAGGTGTTTACCTATGCCAAAGAGTATGGTCGCTCTAAGGGGATGGATATACGTTGCTACGTACCGACACACTCTCTGGTTAACTATTCTCAATGGCAGATTGTAAGCCCCGAAGCTAGTCTAGCCTCTTTACCCGGTGTTGATGGCTATATCGCGCAGGTATGGACGGGCACATCGCGCGAACCCAACTACTATAACGGTGTGCAGAAGGAGCGTGTATTTGAGACAGCTTTCCTTGAATATGGCAGTATGGAGTCTATGACCGCACCCACAGGTCGAAAAATGTTTTTTCTTACTGATCCAATAGAGGACTGGCCCCGCGACTGGGAAGATTATCGCCGTAATTATCAGGCTACCTTTACAGCCCAGTTACTCTATCCCGGGATTGCCGATTATGAGATCATGCCCTGGCCTGAGAGAGTATACGAAGGACTTTATAATGTATCGGCCGGCAGTGAGGAAAAAGCGAGAATCCCTAAAGCGTATGCCACGCAAATGCATGTCATGGTTAATACGTTGAATGCGATGCCCCTCTCATCAAACAAAGTCACCGGATCTGAAGGCATAAGCGTGCTGATGGGTAATTCCCTTATGTTCCAACGCTTTCCCACACATGACGAGTATGATGATCCGCAGCTCTCGAACTTCTACGGGAATGTACTTCCGCTGCTTAAACGCGGTATCCCGGTAAAAACAGTTCACATTGAGAACCTGCCTTACACTGCCACATTGAAAGATACCCGGATACTGCTGATGACCTATTCGAATATGAAACCCATGGAACAGGAAGCACATGGCTATCTGGAAAAATGGGTTAAAGAGGGGGGTATCCTGATCTATAGCGGACGTGATGACGACCCGTTCCAGTCGGTCACTGAATGGTGGAATTCAGACGGATTGCATTATCCCACAGCATCAGCCCACCTTTTTGAAAAACTTGGTCTTGAAGCTGCACCGGCTGAAGGGGAATATCTTGTGGGACAAGGGACAGTCTGCATTCTTCGTCAGGACCCGAAAGAATATGTGCTGAATGCCGGCGGGGATGATAAATTGGTCAGCACGGTCAGGTACTTGTATGAGGATGTTGCTAAAGCCGGCACCTTGCAAATGAAAAACAGTTTTCATCTTACACGGGGAAACTATGAACTGATTGCGGTTATGGATGAGGGAATTACGAATAAACCCTTTACCATGGAAGGATTGTTCATCGATCTCTTTGACCCGCAATTACCGGTCATCTCCAATAAAACGGTACAACCGGGGAATCAATCGCTGCTCTTTAATATCGGAAGCGTGAGAGAAAAGAAAAAACCAGCTGTCCTGACAACAGCCGCCCGTGTTTACGACGAGAAGAGGACAAAAAGCTCCTATTCATTCATTGCAAAAAGCCCGATTGAAACAGCCAATGTCATGCGGGTACTGCTGCCGGATCCACCTGCGGGATGCAGCATCCTCAACAACAACGGGAAGCCCGCCACAGACAGCAACTGGAAGTGGGACGCTGCAAGCCATACGATGCTTATTCAGTTTGAGAACCACCCTGATGGGATTACAGTAAATATAAATTACTAATAGCGTCATCGTCAGAAAAACATCGAAATAACTATTTATAAACCAAAAAAACGGGCGCCGAGTTATCGACGTCCGTTTTTTCAATGCATTATTCAACTTAAAGGATGGTTCTCAAATCCCCGGGAGTGATATTCATCGCTGTGATTACTCCGTTTTCATCAATCAGGTAGTTTCTAAAACCCTTTCTGAGTTTAAAATCTTTGTACACCTCCGATTGGGTTCCTTTCACTTCATAAAATTGAGATATGATCTCTAAGTTATCCATCACCAACGTTTTTTCAACCACATTCCTGTTCTCATCGAAAGAAATTGAAATAAATTCAATATCAGGATGATTCATTTTCAGATAATTGTGTAGCTGTACATTGGTTGCTCTGGATTGGGCATCATAAGCAGCCCAAAAATTTACCACAACTTTTTTGCCTTTAAAATCGTGCAGATTCTGAAGATCTCCTTCTGAATTCGTTAAAACAATATCAGGAATTGTTTCTCCGGGATGATAACCTGTGGAAGGAAGTTCTTTCTTCACTGAACCGGCCGATAATGCAAGTGAAAATATTGCTATAAGGCAAAAGTTCACGTACTTCATAAAAAATAATTTTGATTACTACTTGGATAAAGCTGTTGCTTCGCGCAGCCGCCTGAATCCCTTAATTTTACCGACTTTTCGCTAAAAGTCTCTTTTTTAGGTTTGCAAAAGTACAGCACTTTTCTTTAGCAGCGAATTATTTCTACAAAAACTTTCCTTTCAAATGTTAAATATAATATCTCCCCCGATCTATAACGCTATATATCAGCGATTAACAGAAAAGAACGATTCGACAGCTTCGATAGATGTGTCTTTTAAAATCACATTTTTATCCTTGTCGAGCAGATAAAGAGTGGGAATTGCCTTGATATCATACAATTTTTTGTTTGTGATCTCCATCTCTTTATCGTAACCATGCACCCATTTGTCAGGCATAAGGGAAAGATGTGCCATCCATTCCTCCAGATCATCATTAGGATAAATCGTTAGAATAGTAAGCATGGTACGCGTAGGACTGTTCATTAGCAACGCATCATTCAGACTTTCCGAGTTGTTCAAATGAGCAGTAACCGCTTCACATGTAGGACAACCGGGATTGGAAAAGATCAGAAGGGTGAACTCACTTTTCAGTTCATGCAATGAGTAGGATTGCCCTGATGCCACCGTATAGGTGAAGTCACTAGCTCTCTGCCCTACACGGTTTTTCATTGTCATCTCCAGCTGGAATTCGTAGCGCGACAGCAGCTCATCCGTCAACAGGGGTGATTGAATCACCTCTTTCAGTACAGGAAGATAATACTCTTCGTTGCGGAAAGGTGAATTGGGATCGTAAAAATATTTCTCGAAGAGTGAAGCAAAATGCAGATACATCGCCTTGTCAGCTTTCGCTTTATTCAGTGTATAGAGAAGCGATTCAGCGGCATTTTCTTTAGGTGCATAATTAAGTATATTGATGTAATCCACGAAGGCTTGTTCGGTGATATCGGGTCGTTCAATCAGTTTTTTGTCAGCAAAATCAAACCTGTCCCAGAAATGCATCACCAGATATTTTACTCTGTCATCGGAGCTCGTGAGTGTTTCCGGAATCAGGGGCAACACAAACGTATAGGGAACAACAATTTGAGGCAGATCATCAATCTCACGGGTTTTTGAATCTGTTTGCCTACTTGATGAACAGGAGAAACCGGTGATCAACACCAATAATACAAAAGATAGATTAAAAACGAACAGTCTCATACAATTCACATTTCAATTTCCACTATTGAATGGTTTGTGGTGTAAAGATATAAAAAAACCGGCTGCGTGGATTCTTCATCGATAACAACAGGTTGAAAAAACCGATATTTTTTGTACATTTGTAATTCATATTTTGTCCGATTCAGCTATGGATACTTTTATTGTTTCTGCAAGAAAATACAGGCCTTCCACGTTCCGTTCAGTAGTGGGACAGGAAGCGCTCACCACCACACTTAAAAACGCTATAGCAGGGAATAAACTGGCGCATGCCTATCTCTTCAGCGGTCCGCGTGGCGTAGGCAAGACCACATGTGCCCGCATTTTCGCCAAGACAATCAACTGCTTGAACCCCTTGCATGATCATGAAGCATGTAACGAATGTGAATCGTGTGTAGCCTTCAACGAGCAACGCTCATACAATATTCACGAGCTGGATGCCGCCTCCAATAACGGAGTAGATGATATCCGCTCTTTGATAGATCAGGTGCGCGTTCCACCGCAGATCGGCAGATACAAGGTATATATCATCGATGAGGTGCACATGCTTTCACAGTCTGCATTCAACTCATTCCTGAAGACGCTCGAGGAGCCTCCTTCGCACGCGATCTTCATCCTCGCAACAACAGAAAAACACAAGATCATACCCACCATCCTCTCACGTTGCCAGGTGTATGATTTCAATCGTATCAATATTGGGGATATTGTAGCACATCTGCAATACGTGGCAAAGCAGGAAGAGGTAAACACCGAACCGGAAGCGCTCAACATCATCGCACAAAAAGCGGACGGAGGAATGCGTGATGCACTCTCCATTTTTGATCAGACGGTCAGCTACACGGGAGGAAACATCACCTACCGGGCAGTCATTGAGAACCTGAATGTGCTCGATTACGAATACTATTTCAGGTTATCGGACGCCATCATCGAAGGCAGTGTGGTGGATTGCCTGCTCATACTGAATGACATCCTCAACAGAGGATTCGAGGGACAATACATTATCAGCGGTATTGCGTCTCATTTCCGTGATCTGCTGGTTTGCAAAGATCCCGCTACAGCAGCGCTTTTTCAGGTTGGAGCATCTATACGCGAACGTTATATAGTGATGGCAAAAAAATGCAGTAACAACCTATTGTATCAGGCTATTGGCATTGCCAACGATTGCGATCTCAACTACCGCCTCAGCAAGAACAAACGTCTTCTGCTTGAGTTGACACTTATTCGGTTATGCCAGCTTCAGGAGACTCCGGCAACGGTCAAAGAGGAAAAAAAAACGGCCATTAAGCCGATAGATGCTGATAAAGGAAGCAACGAGAGAACTGTTGTTAAAAAAGAGAGGGTTAAACAAGAGCCTGCACCACCCAAAGCAGACTTAACAGACCAGCCTAAAGCTGCTGAAAAACCTGAAACGAATCGTCAATCGGCGGTTGCAGAAAATCGTCAGACCCTATACAGCAAATTGGGCATTTCTCTCTCATCACTCACCAACGAACAGAAGATTGACAACATTGTATCGGAACCGGAGGCAGAGCAACTCGGCTTCAATCTCTTCACCGAGGAGGAGCTGGTTGTTGCCTGGAACGAATACTGGCAAAACCTGAAAAAGGAGAAACTGCTCAAAAATACGATGTCGCTTTATCTTCCTAAAATGGTGAGTGACGTCCTGTTTGAGGTGGAGGTAAATTCAGATATTAACAAGCAGTACCTCACGGATAACAGTAACTCTATCCTTACTTCTCTCAGAGAAAAATTGCAGAACGGTGATATCACCATGACCATAAAAATAGCGGAAGGAAATGCGATCAAAAAAGCACTTACCTCCCGCGAAATATTTGATGAGATGGCAGAAAAAAACCCTTCTCTCCAAAAACTATCTGATGAGTTCGGCCTGGAGTTGAGCTAATTTTACCTGATGAAAATCTTACTATTCCTTTTTTCGTTACTCATTCTTATGGGTGCATGTACTGAAAACAAAAAGCAGGAACAACCGCTCCCTGAAACCGGAGACACGGCTGTGATAGTTGAGCCTGTC
>JAENWZ010000289.1 GCA_016649795.1 Proteiniphilum sp.
TACCTTATCTAATTGCAACAGGATACCTCCTGCGACCTCGCTGAACCTCACAGGTTTCTTATCGATGAAAGTCTGGCAGAGCCAGCCCTGCTGCCTCCCATCGGCAGATAAAGCACATTTTCATCCAGGTTCAGGATATGGACAAAGAGGCTTTTCCCTTTTTGTGTGGTCACTCCCCAGTCACGTGGGCCGATAAAACCACCCCGTGTACCGTAGATGGTCTCACCATACGCTTTCAGCCACTCGCCCATGGCATTGTAACGCTGCACCGCGATATCCGGGAACATACCGTCAGGCCGTGGCCCTACGTTCATCAACAGGTTGGCATTGTTTCCCGCAGCCTTCACCAGATAGTGAATCAGCTCCTTCTCCGATTTGTAGTTCTTGTCGGTGATGCTGTATCCCCACGAGTGGTTCATCGTCTCGCAGGTCTCCAGCGGCAGCTGACCGATGGTTGCCGTGCCGGAATAACCCGATTGATTCTGTCCCGGCAGATCTTTCTCGAAGGTCTGTCCGTCCTCTCCCTCAAGGGGTGCAATATGATGATTGTTGATGACCAGACAGCCGGGCTGGATGCGGTGTATATGGTCGTAGATCTCTCTCAGGCGCCAGTCGAAGTCATCCGGCTGATCCCATTTACCATCGAACCAGATAGCTCCTATCTCCCCATAGTTGGTCAGCAGCTCCGTCAGCTGATTCAGCATAAAAAGGTGATAGGATTCCCATTTACCCTGCTCACTCCTCCCTACTCCTTTTCCCGTCCTGCCGACAGGAAAATAGTCGGTCCTGCCCCAGTCGAGCAGTGAATAGTAGAAATGCAGTTTAATCCCCTGCCTGTGACATTCATCGGCCAGCTCTTTGAGGATGTCCCTGCCGAAAGGAGTGGCATCCACAATGTTGTAGGGTGACTGTTTTGTACCGAACATGGAGAAGCCATCGTGGTGGCGCGAGGTGATGCAGATGTATTTCGCTCCCGCAGCTTTCACGTCCGACACCCATTTGGCGGTACTGAACTTCGACGGATAAAAGCCATCTGCCAGGGTTGCATACTCCTTGTGATGGATGTTTTTGTTGTTCATGATCCACTCGCCGTCGGCCATCATGCTGTAGATACCCCAGTGGATAAAAACGCCGAATTTCATATCCCGGAACGCCTCCCTGTTCCGGAGGTTCTCTGCGGTGGGTTCATAATGTTGTTGTGCCGACGCTCCGGCAGCGATAAAGAGCAGTGCAAAAAAGAGGATGTTGATCTGTTTCATTGGGGTATCTATCTTAAGCGTTAATTTGTTTCCATAAAGTGAATCAGCTGTGCCACGGCTTCCTGATCCTCAAAATCGACCTTGTTGTCAGTGGTGTACTGACTGTACTGTTCTTTACGTTTTTTATAGAGGTTTTTCAATTGCCTTACCGTCTTGATCTCTTTCCATCCGGAGCCCTTATCAAGCCAGTAGACCGTGTAAGGTTTCACCTGGAAATCATCGGGAAGCTTCAGTTCGTACACTTTGCCGCCACTCGCCCAGCTTGAATAACTATCTGAAGATGACGTCTGCGATGTACCGCCATAGGCCGCCGGCTTCCCGGGAGGGATCACCCTGCATTTGTATTCGGCAAAGAACTTATATCCGTTCCCGTGCAGTACCTCCACAAATTGATTGTTGTGAAGAATGAATTTTCTGTTGCCAATAAATACAGTGTCTGTCTGACTCAGGCTAGGTTCACCCAATGCGAGCACCTGGCCGTTCTGATTAAAAACCATCCCTTCGGTGGCTGCATTAAAGTTGAGTAATGCAGGATTTCTCTTGCCATCTTTCATCACTACTGTTCCGGGTATAAACTCAGGGAACAGGTAGTGTGAGATCTCTTTTGCCTGCTGGCTGAACAACGGAAGGCAAGTCAAAAAGAGGGTAATAAGGGAAAAAGATTTGTTTTGCATAGGTGATTTTTTTTCATGATGTTATTTATAACCCGCAAAAAGCATCTGCCAGGGTGTCATGAAGCAGATGTAGGTTTCTCCGGAGGAGACTCTTACCTGTTTAACAAACGTAAAGATAAACGATAATTTTTGTTTGTCAAAAAAATTATCATGTCACCCTCTCTGCTCGTTTCATTTTAAAATAATTGTTTAACTTTGCCCGACGTACAAATCAAATTCTTTCAACCTTATGTTCGACAACAGCAAACGCGCTTTTATAGCCAATAATAGTGGGACGAAGCACCACACAACAGATCAGCAACCAGCTGGGCAGGACCCTTACCCGCAGTCTGCTGGGCACACTTTTTGGAAAGAAATAATTTATTGATACACACCCTATGTATAAAACACTCTTCAGACACTACTGGTTGCAAACAGTCCGCTCACCCGGATATTACAAAAACCTGGTAGTCAATATATTTGTTGGACTGATGGCACTTTACTTTCTTGTGATCTTCGTAATGCTGGGCTTACTATTGCCGAAGATACTGCAGGAGATAGCGCCTCAGTCCGATCCTGCTGCTATCTTCAACGGCATCATGATCTATGCCGTGATCGCACTGTTGATGATCCGTTATATAATGCAGCCTCTGAGCAGGCTGAACCTGGAAAGCTACCAGGTGCTGCCGGTCAAACGTGGCATGCTGGTCAACTACCTCTTGCTTAAACCGTTGCTCAACCCGTTGAACTACATCACGCTTTGCTTTGCCATTCCTTTTGCCATCACGGGA
>JAENWZ010000173.1 GCA_016649795.1 Proteiniphilum sp.
CTCCCACCTCATGTATCACCACCCTGTCACCCTTTTTCAGTAACGGCAGGACCACACTCTCACGGATGCAGTCGATATTCATGCAGAGGGGGCCGTAGAGCGCCATCTCTTCGGCATGTTGCGTGAACTCTTGTGCCGGTGAGATGCGGTGGTTGTACCAGAAGGAGGTGAAGAGGATGTTGACGCCGGTATCGAGTATGGTGGCGCGCCGTCCGTCAGAGAGACGTTTGGCTGCCAGCACCGTCCCCAGCAGGTACGCGGCTTCGTCGATGAGTGCACGGCCGGTCTCGAGAATCAGGAGCGGCAGCTCTTCCGGCCTGAACCCGAAGTGCATGATGGTGTTTACGATCGCCTCTGCATAATCGTCGAAGGTGGGGATCACGTCAGCTCCCTGCAGGTAAGAGCCTTTGAGTGTATTGGATGAGCAGAATCCTCCTCCCATATCGAGGTATTTCACCTTTACCCCTGTCCTGTCTGTCGTCGCCCGGGCCAGCTCGCATAGCTTCTGTGTGGCAACGGCATAAGCGCCGGGTGTAAGCATATAGGTGCCTATGTGGCAGTGGAGTCCTTCCAGTTCCAGGTTTTGCTGGCTCACAATTTTCATGATAGCATTCCATGCCTCTCCCGATTCATAATTGAAGCCAAACCTGTCCCATTGCGGATAGACTCCCGTGTCCATATTGATGCGGATGGCTATGCGTGCTCTTTTCTCTGTTCCCTGGAGTATCTCTATCAAAGAGAACAGCTCATCGAAGTGATCGATATGTATCAGCGACCGGTTGTCGACCGCCATCTGTAGATCCTTTGCCGATTTATCGGGTCCGTTGAAGATGATCAGGTTACCCGGCACACCGTTTCTCACTGCTTTCCGGTACTCAAAACCGGAAACCACCTCTGCCCAGCTTCCCTCCTGATGAAAGAGACTGCATACCGCATCCAGATAGTTGGTTTTGTAGCTCCAGGCAAACTGTACTTTCGGATAACGCATGGTGAAGGCCTTCAGCGCACGACGATAGGTCTGCCGTATTGTTTTCTCGCTGATGACAAACAGAGGTGAGCCATATTGATTCATCAGGTCGCTGACCGCCACTCCCTCTATCTGTTTCACCGGATTGTAGCCGGAACTGCTGCCGAATTTATTCAGTAAACCGGTATTCAGCTTCTGAATCACAGGTCGTTCGTAGGTTGGTTTCATCTTTTTTATTCTTTACACCTTTCCTCAAAAGGATGCTGTCTCGTTTATGAGTTAATTGTTGCAGACCCCGGCTCTCTTTCAGTATGTCGGTAACTACTCCATCTCTCCGGTGGTAGAGATTTTTTCGAATTCTGAGATATCTACAATCATATCGTAGGAGTAGCGGACAAACATTTTTCCGCTCTTGTACCTGGTGAACGGTTTCACCTCTTCACCCAGCGCCATTTTCACCAATGCTTCGGCATGATTCTGTCCGCATCCGTTGGCCAGATAGACCCATGCCGGAAAGCGGGGGTTCATCTCAAGCAGGTAATACTCCTCCTTTTTAGTCTTGATGAATTCCAGTTCACAGCCACCCCGCCATCTGCTCTTCTCGATGATGTTGTGCGCGATCTTCATCAGCTTGTCATCTTCCAGCGAAATCCCCGACCAGGCTTTGCCCTTGTCGGTGATGTAGAGTTTTCTCATCGGTACGGCACCAATGCAGCTGCCTTTCCCGTCACCAAGAGCTGTAACGTTCACCTCTGTCCCGGTGACAAACTCCTGAATAATGACAGGGTAACCCCACTTGGCAACAATCTTGTAAAAAAAAGAGGTAGCCTGTTCTATAGATGAAGCGATGTAGGCATCATAATAGCGGCCTTTGATTACCATGGGATAATCGATCTCCTCCTCCAGCTTTTTCAGTTCTGCGATTTGAGATATCATATAGCTGGCAGGTACCGCTACCCCATATTTCTTGCCGAATTTGTTGAGCTCCGATTTCTGGCGCTCCTCAAATGAGTCGTGCGAGGGGAGGAAGGTGGCAATGCCTAGTTCCTCTATCAGCCAGGGTACTATTTTGATAAAGCTGTGCAGTTCCGCGTCAAAATTGGGGATAATCACATCGAGCTTTTCCTTGTTGTTGATATATTGGAGCCGTTCCTTCAGCATGGAAGTGCCCGCAGTGGGAAGAGGCAACTGATACACTTTATCCACCAGCTCATGCATATATATTCCCGGCTCCAGTGTTTCGTAGGAGAGCCCGATGATCCTGACATCGAAAACTGTGCTCTCCTTCAATGCCCGGATAACGGGAATTCCGGGTCCGGGACTGTCGATATTGTTTAACCCGGTAACCCCTACGGTGATATTACGCATCTTCATATTCAGTGAGTTGGTAACTCTTCAGCATCGATAAAAAGTCGTTGAGGTCAATTTCAGCACTGTTTGCATCCAATTCAAACTCATCCTGAAGCGTTTTCATTATCGTCTCTTTGTTTTCTCCCTCTTTCAGCTTCTGAAGAATAAACAGGCCGGTCTCGTTCACACTGAAACTGTCTCCGGTGAGCGGGTTAAAGATAAATCCGTTCTCACTGATGGCTATGTTTTTCCGAATATTCATTGGTTTCAATTTTCATTGTTTGTATATCAGGTACAGAGGTTATACAAGAAAGTAAAACTGTGGTAAATATATAAAATAATCGGGAGTTTGCTCCCGATTATTCAATCTTTCACATCAAAGCGGTCTATTTTTCCACTTCTCTCCGGTCACAAATGCCGTTGTTGTTGGCATCGACAAAGTTAACCGCTCTGCCCTTTCCGTTGCGAAGGCCGGCAGCGTCCCTGACCGGCTGTTCCGTTTTCATAATAGTCGCAGATACCGTTCTTATCGGCATCTACAAAGTTCCTGCCGCCTCTGCCGCGACCGTTCCTCATGCCGTGGCCCTGACCTCTGCCCCTGCCGCTGCCATCGAGCAGGCGTTGCTTTCCGTTGGCATTCGGGTTGCCGGGTGTGCCGTTCTCGAAATTGTCACAAACTCCGTTGTTGTCCTTGTCCACAAACGCGGGACCATTCTGAGTGGTGGTGGTCTTCTCTTTTTTATCCTGATCCTGCTCCTGTGCTGTGACCAGACCGATAGAGAGCACCACGGCCAATGCTGAAAGTAAAATTTTTGTTCTCATCTTTTTTTGAATTTAATTGATTTATTGTTTTGATTGTTTAATTGTTTTCTTTACTCTCTTCTGCCTCCACGACCCTGCCGGTGTCTGTATCCCGTACCTGTAGCAGTGCTGTCGTTCCAGCGATAGCCTCTGCCCCGGTTAATGGTGCCGTCCCTGAAGAGTGGTGCGAATGCCTGCTGTAGCTGTTCACACTGAGAGGAGTCGCATGCCGCTTTCAGCTGCAGATAAAAATCGTTGGTGATTTTTTTAAGCTCGGCGTGATGGCTTCCCACGTGATCTGAAAGTTCATTCAACCGGGTTCTGTCGGGTGCCGGACTGTTCAGCTCGGCGAACAACTCGTTTTTCAGTGAATCCATCTCATAAATAAGATCATTCGCTGCATACTGAAAGGTTTGGTTTGCTTCCCTGAATAGTTCCATCTGCGCGTCACTGAAACCGAGTGTCTGTCTGAAAAACCTTCCGGTGAGCGGATTCTGCCTGTTCTCGTCGAGCACGATAGCGATATTCTCTTCGCTGTCCTCACTATTGCGGATGAGAATAGTGCCGATAGTTGTCAGATTCAGAATCACCAGCAGCGCGATGACCCACCAGAGTATCTTATTGCCCCTATTCATTATCTCCGAGATTATAATATCCTAAATTCTCTATCTGCCTGTCGTTGATATTTAAAGCAACCTCAGCTGTTCCGTTTTCCACGTAACTATTCCCAATGGAAACTCCCAGAAAAGCAACCGCAGCAATGCCGGCTGCAAGGGTAATGGTCTGCCAGAGCGGTGCTCTGCTTCTCATTTTTTTTGCACCTTCAATTTTTGCCATGACACGGGTTACAAGGAACGGATTAGGCTCTGTCTCCTTTTCACGCCGGATAAGCTCGTCGATGGGGTGTTCTGTATGCATTTTTGTTTGCTCTTTATATGGTTAGACAATGTTTGTCTTATTTTCCTATGGTGGAACTCAATTTTTTTTGCAGATTCTCTTTTGCTCTTTGCAGAAGCTGCTCCACCGCCCCCTCGGAACGGTTCATCACTGCAGCAATCTTCTTCTGCGGCAGCTCCTCATAACGGCTCAGGATAAAGGCCATCCGCTGTCTTTCCGGCAGGGAGTCTATCGCTTGCCGGATACGTCTGTCACGTTCCGCGCTCTCCAGCTCTTCCAGCGGGGTCTTTTCTTCACTGCGGAGAGTGAAGAGTGCTTCGAGGGATTGCAGCATCCTCTTTTTTCTGTTGCTGCGAAGAAAGTTGAGACTCATATTGAGAGTGATCCTATAGAGCCAGGTTGATAACTCCGATTCGCCCTGAAAAGTGTTGAGCGACTGGTATACCCTGATAAATATCTCCTGGGTGATATCCTCTGCATCCTCTTTCGTGTGGACAAAGCCCATGACAGTACGAAATACCTGTTGCTGGTACCTCTCCATCAATGTCTTAAAGGCAGCATCGTTGCCTGCAGTGATTTCCCTTATGAGTTGTTCGTCCGACATTCAGCGCTGTTTGCAGTTCATTGATATATTAGACAGCAAAAGATCTTTTTTCCTACGGTAGAGAGAATGTTTTATCAACAGGTTGCCGGTCAATCTGTCGATCGATAATTGGAAATAGCCGCAATCCCGCTAACTTATGGCTATCAAGCAGTTAAACCATCCTTCGATTAATTGATCTATCGGATTCCCCGGTCGCCAAGTATTTGAAATGCATAAGAGATCTTAAACGCTATCTGGTTTAGATTAGAGCCTCTTTTATAGATGTTTTGCGTAATGTTTGTAGGTGTATAGTATTTAAACTCCATACCAAGTTTACGATAATTATAACCTAAGCCAAAAAACATGTGAGATGAGGCGGAAAATTTACTTCTATAACTCTCACTAAAAGCGATGTATGATTCTGATAAAATAACATAGGGTACATATGCTACTTTTACGAACAGTCGGTTATTTTTGTCTAAATTTATGTAGTGGTTAAGACCGATTGGAAATTCTATTGATTTGTAGTCAATAGCATAACCCGTATATAAGGGAGGGTTTATTTCTTTGCCGACTAAAACGTTGTCTGTTTTGTAGGCAAGATAGTTAGCTTCGGCAAAAACGCTCCATATATACCTGTTGTAAGGAAAAATATATTCCGTCTCAATTCCAA
>JAENWZ010000109.1 GCA_016649795.1 Proteiniphilum sp.
CCGATGGCGATGGATACCCTCACAGAAGAGGAGTGGTTTAAGGTGTACAGTGAAACATCTGAGTTTGGCTACTGCCTGATCGACCCGCAGGATGCGTGGAAGCCTGCAGGCATGAAGGCGGAGAAGCAGGAGTATGTGACGGCCGATGCCATCCGTCTCTCTTCGGGCGCATTCAATCTGGATGAGTTAGAGGCACTGTTCCTACACCTTCCTATCGATATCACCTTTGTGGATAAGAACGACAAGGTGCGTTTCTTCTCCCACAGTCCCAATCGCATCTTCGAGCGGAACAGATCGATCATCGGCCGCGATGTGCGCATGTGCCACCCGCCGGGCAGCGTCCATATCGTGGAGCAGATCATCAACGACTTCAAGAGCGGCAAAGAGAACAAGGCGGTCTTCTGGATGTCATCATTCATGAAAACGCGCTTTATATATATCGAATATACCGCCGTGCGCAGCAAGGAGGGTGAGTACCTCGGCGTGGTGGAGGTGACACAGGATATCACGCAGCTGCGCAAGCTGGAAGGGGACCAACGGTTGTTGTCGTATGAGCAGAAGTAAGACCGCCATCACCCCCGACACGAAAGTGGCCGACCTGCTGCGCGACTACCCGACACTGGAGGCGACGCTCCTGCAATTCTCCCCTGCATTCGCCGCCCTGAAGAACCCGGTGCTGCGAAAAACCGTGGCGCGTGTCACCTCGCTGCAACAGGCAGCAAAGGTAGGAAACGTCCCCGTGGTGGAGATGGTGAACGTTTTGCGAAAAGAGATAGGAATGGCTGAATTGGGAGAAAGTTTCTGTCCTGACGGAGAAGAGAACCCTGTTCCTGTCTCTCTGGAAACACCTAAAACTCCTGTCACATTGACATTGGATGTACGTCCGATCATTGAAGAAGGCGATCACCCCAAAGAGATCGTACTTACACAAGCCGATAAGTTGTTGCCCGGTGAATGCATGGAGCTGATCTCACCCTTTCCCCCGGCTCCGCTCATCACCCTGTTACAGCAAAAAGGGTTCAGGGTCACCATGCTGCCTCCACAAGAGGGGTTGGTCAGAACCCTCGTAGAACGGTAGAACGCAAAAGAGACGGCCGAAAGCCGTCTCTTTTGCGTTCCAGAAGGATTGTCTATTACAGGTTCGGATTCACCGTGCTCCACTGGTCGGTGGCAGGAATGATGCCCATGGCGATCACCTCATCACGCAGTTTCACCAGATGTCCGTAGCTCTGTTGCAGCTCAGCGATCTCAGCATCGGTGCCTTTCACCTCGCCGAAAGAGACACCGTTCTTGTCGAGTGTGGTCTCCATCGCCATCATGATATGCGCAAAAACCTGATTGTTCACATAGCATCCGGAAGGCCAGCGGAAAGCTTCACCGCCCATAGCTGCACGTATCATCTCTACGGAGGCGTATGAAGGGCTCTGGAAAGAGGAGCGGCCACGCAGCTTGATGATGGCGGCACCACCTTTGGTTACACGTTGTTTCAACGCAGCCCATGCTTCATTGGTCAGTGCGTCTGTTCCGATCAGGTCGCTCAACAGCTTACCGTCAACCTTCGCGGTAGAGGCGAATACTGCCATCTGCTCACCATGTCCGCCGTAGGTGCGGGCGCCGGTCACCTTGCTCTGCTCCACACCTAACTGTTTTGCCAGCTCGCTCTGCAGACGGGTGCTGTCTAACGCCGCCAGCGTAGTCACCTGTGAAGGCTTCAGACCTGAGTAGATCAGGGCGACCAAACCGGTAATATCGGCAGGGTTAAAGATGATGGTAAGATGTTGCAGCTCGGGGCAGTAAGACTTGATGTCCTTACCCAGCTGTGCAGCAATCTCGGCGTTTCCTTTCAACAGGTCTTCACGTGTCATCCCATCTTTACGGGGTGCACCACCTGAAGAGATCATGTATTTGGAACCTGTAAAGGCCTCTTTCACATCGGTGGAGAAGGTGAAGTTGACGCCTTCAAAACCACAATGACGCATCTCTTCCACTACCCCTTCCAAACCTTGTGCGAAAGGGTCGTACAGACAGATATTGGGTGTTAAACGCATCATGGCCGCAGTCTGTGCCATGTTGGAACCGATCATACCGGCAGCTCCTACAATTGTTAATTTGTCATTCGTTAAAAAGCTCATAGTTAGTTATATTTGAATGTTGATAATTCTCCTTATGAGGGTGATTTTTTCAAACGCCAAATATACAAAAAGTTATCGAAACAGGATAGATCCAAAATGATAATATTCACTAAAGTTAGGTATTTGCTCGTCATGGCATAATCCAAGTAAACTTGGCTTCTGCTCATTTGGATAAATAACTTTCGCTCGGCAATGCTTCAAGCGAGCTTGGCACTGCCCTCGCTTATCCGTTATTTTGACTTAACGCAAATATTCGCTAGAAGAGACCATTTCAGAGGAGGCTCCAGGCGACCGTTAACCCGGCCATCACAATGGATACCATACTCATCAGCTTCACAAGGATGTTGAGAGAGGGACCGGATGTATCCTTGAAAGGATCACCCACGGTGTCTCCCACCACTGTTGCCTTGTGTGCTTCGCTGCCCTTGCCGCCCAGATGGCCCTCTTCGATATATTTCTTCGCATTATCCCAGGCACCTCCCGAGTTGGCCATGAAAATAGCCAGCACAAAACCGGCACCCAGGCCACCGGCAAGCAGGCCCATCACGCCGGCAACACCCAGTAACAGTCCCACAAAAACGGGTACAGCAATAGTCAGCAGTGAGGGCAACAGCATCTCGCGCTGTGCACCCTTAGTGGAGATCTCCACACACCGTGCGTAATCGGGTGTGGTCTCACCCGTCATTATCCCCTGGATTTCGCGGAACTGGCGACGTACCTCCTCCACCATCCTCTGTGCTGCTCTGCCCACGGCGTTCATCGTCAGCCCACAGAAGAGAAAAGCCATCATGGAACCAAGGAAGATACCGGCCAGCACCTTCGGGTTCATCAGTGTCACCTGGAAATAATTCATAAAGTCCACAAAGCTGGCTCTGGCCACCTCTACTGTTTCACCATCGGGGAACAGTAGGACATCACTACCCAGTCGAAGCATTCCGATACGTATCTCTTCCATATAGGAGGCCATCAGAGCGAGCGCTGTCAGAGCGGCAGAACCGATAGCAAATCCTTTACCTGTGGCGGCGGTGGTATTTCCCAGTGCATCCAGGGCATCGGTACGTTTTCTCACCTCCGGATCGAGACCGCTCATCTCAGCGTTACCTCCCGCATTATCGGCGATAGGACCATAAGCGTCGGTAGCCAGCGTTATACCCAGCGTGGAGAGCATCCCTACCGCTGCGATAGCAATGCCGTAGAGTCCCATACTCAGGTTCTCCGCAGCCATCATATTGGTCACATCGAAGCGGATGGCAGCCAGATAAGAGATCAGGATGGCCATCACGATGGTCACAACGGGGATCACGGTGGAGATAAACCCTGTTCCCATACCGGAGATAATCACGGTGGCGGGACCTGTCTTCGCACTCTCGGCAATCATTCTCGTAGGCTTGTAGGAGTGCGAAGTGAAGTACTCCGTGCCTTGTCCGATGATAATCCCTGCCAGCAGCCCCGATATCACAGAGAAGGACAATCCTACCCAGTTAGAGAAACCGAGCAGATACAAGATACCAAAGGCGCTGATGGCAATGAGCAGGGCACTCACATTCACCCCTCTGTTCAGTGCATCCATCAGCTGCCTCATCGTCGCCTGCTCTTTCGTACGGACAATGAAAATACCAATAATGGAGAGAAAGACACCAATGGCAGCAATGATCATGGGTGCAAAAACAGCATTCTGCTGCATCGATGGATTCAGTACAAAGGCGGAAGCGCCCAGCGCAGCCGTGGAGAGGATAGAACCGCAATAGGATTCATACAGGTCGGCACCCATACCGGCCACATCACCCACGTTATCACCTACATTATCGGCGATGGTAGCGGGATTGCGCGGGTCATCCTCAGGAATGCCCGCCTCTACTTTCCCTACCAGATCGGCCCCCACATCGGCAGCCTTGGTATAGATCCCTCCTCCCACACGGGCGAAGAGTGCCTGGGTGGAAGCACCCATCCCGAAGGTAAGCATAGTGGTGGTGATCATTACCAGCTTGTGGCCCCCGTCGGCATCATCCACGAAATAATCCAATATAAGATACCAGGCAGAAATATCGAGCAGTGCCAACCCCACAACAACCAACCCCATCACCGCACCCGACCGGAAAGCGATCTGCAATCCGCTGTTCAGTGAACGCTGCACAGCGTTAGCCGTCCTGGCGGAGGCATAGGTTGCCGTCTTCATGCCAAAGAATCCGGCCAATCCCGAGAAGAACCCTCCCGTGAGAAAAGCAAATGGGACCCAACTGTTCTGTAATCCAAAATAGGCCATCACGGCAAAAACCAGTGCAAGGATGATAAACACCAGAGTGACAACCTTATACTGTTGTTTAAGGTAAGACATGGCGCCTTCACGTACGTAACGAGCGATCGTTTGCATTCTTTCAGTGCCTTCGCTCTCTCTCATCATTCTTTTAAAGAAATAGTACGCGAAAAATAGCGCAACTATTGATGCAATGGGTACAAGATAAAAGTAATTCACAGGTAATTTTGTTTATAGTTATTATTTAATAATCACAAAAAATTCGGACTTTTGCTTGCCGATTTCTTTTTGTTTTGCAAAGATGCGGAAATAATTGAAAAAAATAAAAAAAAGTAGCGAATAAATGAATAACAACTTATCTTCACTGTTTTCTTATTGTTTATTCAAATTATTTCGTAATTTTGTAGTTTTAGTGACATATTTTTCATAAACAAAAGGTAATCAAGTAATCCAGACAACTGATCGGGATGATCGCAGTATATTTTTTTGGACATTCACGTAAGCACACAACCAATCACGTAACCAATATTTATTAACGAAGATTAAGAAATTATGGTAAAGAATCATTTTTTTAAAAGCGACAAAAGTCCTAAAAACATACAAATCAAGAAAGATATTATCTCCCATTTCATCGATTCGGGTAACGACACCATAGCTGAGCTGGGCAAAGAGCTCGATCTGAGCGTACCCACCGTCACCAAATTTATTGGTGAGCTGATGGATCAGGGGTTAATCGCTGAATTCGGAAAAATAAACACACCCGGAGGAAGACACCCCAGTTTATATGGATTAAATCCCACATCTGCCTATTTTGTGGGAGCGGATATGAGTCGTCATCACCTGAATATTGCCTTGATGGATTTTACAGGCAGAATAGTGGACAGCCAAATGGGTATCTCCTACACTTATGAAAATAAGCCTGAATCATTCGATCAGCTGTGCGAGCATATTCAAAAATTTATTGACAAGACCGGAGAATTAAAAAAGAAGATATATAACATCAACCTGAATATCTCTGGACGCGTGAATCCCGAATCGGGATACAGTTACAGCAGCTTTTACTTCAGCGAGAACCCTATCAGTGAAACACTCACAAAAAAACTAAACTACAATGTCGGTATCGACAACGATACCCGTGCCATGGCCTACGGTGAATTTATGAGGGGCGTTGTGGAAAGCGAGAGAGACGTTATTTTTGTAAATGTAGGCTGGGGACTCGGTATAGGTATTATCATTGATGGAAAGCCCTACTACGGAAAATCAGGATTTTCAGGTGAGTTTGGTCATTTCCCAATTTTCGAAAATGAGATTCTTTGTCACTGCGGAAAAAAAGGGTGCCTCGAAACAGAAGCATCGGGCGTGGCCATTCATAGAATA
This sequence comes from Proteiniphilum sp., assembly GCA_016649795.1. Classification (GTDB taxonomy): domain Bacteria; phylum Bacteroidota; class Bacteroidia; order Bacteroidales; family Dysgonomonadaceae; genus Proteiniphilum. Next base: position 5,764 of record JAENWZ010000109.1, read on the forward strand.
GTTACGGAGCGTATCCTCAAAGGTGAAAGCACTATTCTCACGGAGCAGGTAAAAGATATCAATAAACTCACACTGACACATATCATCAACGCCACTATCCAGGAGGACCCGCTTTGCATTGAGATTGTGGAAGAGGTGGGTTACAAACTGGGGAAATACATCGCCGGGCTCATCAACATCTTCAACCCGGAACTGGTAATTATTGGAGGACAGGTTGCTGAAACAGAAGGATTTATCATGCTGCCTATACGCAGTTCAGTCAAAAAATATTCGCTTAACCTGGTAAACAAAGACAGTCATATTGTCACATCGAAGCTAAAAAACAAGGCAGGTATTGTTGGCGCTTGCATGATGGCCAGAAGCAGACTTTTTTCTGAATAAATGTTAATTTATCACTTATCTAAACATCTTTGTGACATATTCTTATTTTTTCTCCTATTTTTGCAGGATACTAATTTTGTAAAATATGAGAAAAAAACATTTTGAAACCCTGCAGCTTCATGCGGGACAGGAACCCGATCCGTTCACCGGAGCCAGAGCCGTTCCTATTTATCAGACCACAGCTTATACATTTAAAAGTGCGGAACATGGTGCTAACCTGTTTGGATTAAAAGAGTTCGGGAATATCTATACCCGGCTGATGAACCCCACAACCGACGTGTTCGAAAAACGAATGGCCGCCCTGGAAGGGGGTGTCGCAGCTGTTGCCACCTCATCGGGACAGGCAGCACAATTCATCGCCATTAATAATCTCGCGCAAGCAGGTGACAACATCGTATCCTCGTCGTTTCTTTATGGCGGGACATACAATCAGTTTAAAGTTGCTTTTGCCCGCATGGGTATTGAAGTACGTTTCGCCGATGGTGATAATGTTGATAGTATTGAATCGCTTATTAATGATAAGACAAAAGCGATCTATCTGGAAACGATTGGTAACCCGCAGTACAATATCCCGGATATGGAAGCGATCGTTGCCGTGGCACGCAAGCATGATATCCCTTTGGTTGTGGATAACACCTTCGGTCAGGGAGGTTACATCTTCAACCCGATTGAATGGGGTGCTAACGTGGTGGTGCACTCAGCCACAAAGTGGATTGGCGGTCACGGAACCTCTATGGGAGGTGTGATCATCGACGGCGGTAACTTCAACTGGGGCAACGGGAAGTATCCGATGTTCAGCGAACCATCGGAGGGTTATCACGGTCTCAACTTCTGGGAAACGTTCGGAGACAAGTCACCCTTTGGGAACATTGCTTTCGCCATTCGATGCCGCGTGGAAGGACTACGTGATCTGGGGCCGGTAAACAGCCCTTTTAACAGCTTTCTGCTACTGCAGGGACTGGAAACACTTTCACTCCGCGCCGAGCGCATTAATGCGAACACGTTGGAGCTTGCCCGTTGGCTGGAAAAACATCCAAAGGTGGAGAAGGTAAGTTATCCGGGATTGGAGAGCAGCGAATACCACACGCTGGCAAAGAAATACCTC